>JANWJP010000035.1 GCA_025451895.1 Robertmurraya sp. | reverse complement strand
GTCAAATCAACATATTGATAAAGAGAGTTGGAAATTCCCACCATTACAAAAGGAATCGAATAAAGGATAATTTCTTTATACATATCCTTTAGCGAGATTTTGGCAGTACCCCGATCCCGTTCAAGAAGGCTGTCCAAATGCGGCTTTCTTTTATACCAAAACCAAAGAAGTACACAAAGACTGGCAATTCCCCCGATAAATGCCGCAAAAGTGGCCACACTGATTGCCGTAACCAGGCTTCCTTTCATGACATATAAAACGACAAATGCACCAATCAGCAAGAATAAGATTCTGGCAATTTGTTCAACGACCTGGGAAACAGCTGAGGGCCCCATCGATTGATGGCCCTGGAAATACCCGCGGATTAAACTCATAAACGGAATAATGATAAGGGCAAAACTGACAGCCCGAATCACCGTGACAACCTCATCCGTACTGAAATCATAGCGGGGATCAATGGTAAACATATTCGTCATTGCCGGTGCAAACAAATAAAGAATTAAAAATGCAATTATTCCCGTCGTCAGCATAACAACAAGGCCGGATTTAAAAAGCCTCCGCCCGACTGTATATTCTTCAAGAGCATTATATTTGGCAACAAACTTTGATACTGCCATAGGAACTCCGGCAGTGGCAAAACTTAAAAAGATGGTGTACGGAACATATGCATATTGGTAAAGACCCGTTCCCTCCGTGCCGACAATCGCCACAAACGGGATGACGTAAAATAATCCGAGTACCTTGGAAATAATTGTTCCCAACGTTAATATAAAGGTTCCTCTTAACAGCTTAGATGACATAAAACCCCTTCCTTATCTTTAACAAACGGGTAAATCTTTCTATCCGGCTTAAGTGGAGTTAACTGCGAATATATATATACCACAATACCCTTAGTTTACACTTCTCCTGCAAGAAGTTCTATATACTAACGAAAGTTTTTCATTCTTTACAAATTGTTCTATAATACTTTCAGAATAATAGCAAGGAGCAGAATAACCATGCATTATGATGTAGTTGTCGCCGGCGGCGGACCTGCCGGCTTAATGAGCGCCATTGCTGCCGCTGAGGCAGGAGCCGATGTCCTTTTAATTGAAAAAGGCAATCGTCTTGGCAGAAAACTGGCCATTTCCGGCGGAGGAAGATGCAACGTGACAAACCGCCTGCCGGTTGAAGAAATCATCAAAAACATTCCGGGAAACGGGCGCTTTTTGTACAGTGCTTTTACAATTTTTAATAACGAAGATATTATTACTTTTTTTGAAAAATTGGGCATTCCATTAAAGGAAGAGGACCGCGGCCGTATGTTTCCCGCTTCAGGACAAGCCTCTTCTGTCGTCAATGCCCTGATTAAAAGGCTGAAAGAACTTCATGTACATATCAAAACAAATTCTCCCGTCAGTGATATTGAATACGAAGACGGCGCTGCAAAAGCCGTTCTCTTAAAAAACGGGGAGAAAATAAAGACCCGCTCTGTAATCATTGCTGTTGGCGGAAAATCCGTCCCTCATACCGGTTCAACCGGCGATGGATATGCCTGGGCGGAAAAAGCGGGACACACAATTACGGAACTGTTTCCGACAGAAGTGCCCATCACATCTTCTGAGTCTTTTATAAAAGAAAAAAAACTGCAGGGGCTTTCGTTAAGAAATATTGCCCTGAGCGTGTTGAATGAAAAAGGCAAGCCAATCATCACTCATCAAATGGACATGATCTTCACCCATTTTGGTATCAGCGGCCCTGCTGCGCTCAGGTGCAGCCAATTTGTTGTAAAAGCTCTGAAAACACAACAAAAAAAAGAAATCAACATGTGTATTGATGCATTCCCGGAACAGAAGAAAGAAGCTCTTTTTCAAGAAATTGTTTCATTAATAAAAAAAGACGGCAAAAAAAGTGTAAAAAATATTTTAAAAGGATTCCTTCCCGAAAGATACCTATTGTTTTTGCTTGAATTAAACGGAATTCCCCCCTCTCTCCACGGGACCGGAATTTCTCACGAAAAAATCAGGAATTTCGTAAACAGCTGTAAAGGGTTTACTTTTAAAGTAAATGGAACGCTCTCTCTGGAAAAAGCCTTTGTGACCGGAGGAGGAGTATCCGTAAAAGAAGTCGAACCGAAAACAATGGCCTCCAAACTGATAAAAGGTTTATATTTCGCCGGTGAAATTCTTGATATCCACGGCTATACCGGAGGCTTTAACATTACCTCCGCTCTCGTAACAGGAAGAATCGCCGGCATGAGTGCGGGGAAGGAAGCAAAAAACAACTGACCTGGCAGAAGCGGTGATTCTGCGGTGAAACATACGCAAAGGCAGGGACTCAGGCAACGGAAATAACGCATAAAGGAAAAATATAAAGAAAATCACAGTCAGGAGGAAGGTTAATCGTCCGTTAAAAAAAAAAAAACGATTAAAAATGGACATCATCCGGATATGACATGACTTTTCAAAGAATTGCCTGCGTAAAATTCCGACAATCCCTGTCCTGTTTTAAAATATCCTTAAATTTGATATTGTTAGGATACCAGTATAATTTTTGTTCATTATGATTTTGGTTAAATGTACAACTGTACTTTCTAAAAGGAGTCTTTCCGTTGAAAATATTGAGAACCGTTTTACTGTTTGTCATACTGCTGATTATCGTCATTACTTTTATAGTTGGAAAAATAAAAAAAAGAAAACTGCCTGTAAAGAAATTTTTCACTTTTTTAGTGAGCGGTTTTATTTTATTTTATTTGATTTCGATTGTTATTCATCTGTTCATATAAGTTAGCGTGGTCAGAAGCAAGAGATCAAAAACGGGAAGGAAGAGCTCAAATGCAGGGAAATGATGCCGGAATATCATATCACGACCGGTATATGATCATCGCCGAGAAACAATAAATTTGATCCTCTTCCCCCTCCTCTTCTTTAAAAGCGGCAATATTATATTTGATGTCCACGATACTTCCTTCATCAAGCTTTTCCAAAAACCGGTTCACTTCAAATTCAAGGTCTTTTTCATGTTCTTCATCAAAAAGTTTCACTTGAATCATCGGCTGTCCTCCCCGTATATTTTTATAATTATTATGGACATTTTTCTGAAAATTCAAACCCATAAGCCTTAAATCAAATAATTATTTTTTTAAAGCAAATGGAAAAAAATCTTTCCTGACATACCGGATTGCCCGGCATCTTTCAAAAACTGTCTATTTGCCGTTCATGAAGAATAAACTTAGCTGCAACCGTTCCTGTCCCATACCGCTCCCTGCACGGAACCGGAACCTCAATTGAAACACTTCCGCATCAAAGTCCCCGAATCCCCCGGAAAATGCGGTAACAAAACAATCCCCCGTACAGAACGATTTTTCCATTCTGTACGGGGGATTTTTATCCCGCAACGATGACTTCGCAAAATCTGTATGCGTTAATCGTATATCCATTGTTTAGCCGGCCGGCAGTACGGTTTACAGGTGCTGTCCCGGTCACATTCCGGAAAGCCGGTGCAGCAATGGTTTAATTAGCAACAATATTAACAAGCTTGCCCGGTACAGCAATAACTTTGCGGATGGTTTTTCCGTCAATTTGCTGCTGCACTTTCGTGTTCCCCATAGCAATTTCTTCTAATGTTTCCCGGTTGGCATCAGCCGGAACCATCAATTTAGCTCTCACTTTTCCGTTAATTTGTACGACTATTTCTACTTCATCATCAACGAGTTTTGCTTCATCATAAGCAGGCCAAGCTTCATAAGCGATAGTATTTGTATGGCCGAGTTTTTCCCATAACTCTTCCGCAATATGAGGAGTAATCGGCGAAATTAATTTGACAAAGCCCTCAATATACGGTTTCGGAAGAACAGGTGCTTTATAAGCCTCATTAATAAATACCATCAACTGGGAAATGGCCGTATTAAAATGTAATGCTTCATAGTCCTCGGTAACTTTCTTAACCGTCTGATGGTAGACTTTTTCTAATTCTTTTGCATCTTCGATATCCTTGACCTTATCACTGAGCGTTCCATCTTCTTTTACCACGAGGCGCCAAATACGGTCGAGGAAGCGTCTTGCCCCGTCAAGTCCTGTCGTGGACCAGGCAATGGAAGCATCCAGCGGACCCATGAACATTTCATAAAGACGGAGCGTATCAGCACCATGACTTTTAATAATATCATCAGGATTTACAACATTTCCTTTAGATTTACTCATTTTTTCGTTATTTTCGCCAAGAATCATACCCTGGTTAAACAGTTTTTGGAACGGTTCCTTGGTCGGAACAACGCCGATATCGTAAAGAAATTTATGCCAGAAACGGGCGTACAGCAGATGGAGAACCGCATGCTCCGCACCGCCGATATAAAGGTCAACCGGAAGCCAGTACTTCAGTTTTTCTTTATCCGCCAGCACCTGATCATTTTTTGGATCAATATAGCGGAGGTAGTACCAGCAGCTTCCTGCCCATTGCGGCATGGTGTTTGTTTCCCTGCGTCCTTTTTTGCCCGTCACCGGATCAACTACATTTACCCAATCCTCAATATTTGCCAATGGAGATTCTCCGGTTCCGGAAGGCTTAATCTTATCTGTTACCGGAAGTTTTAAAGGAAGCTCCTCTTCCGGCACAGTTGTCATTGTGCCATCCTCCCAATGGATAATCGGAATCGGCTCTCCCCAATAACGCTGACGGCTGAACAGCCAATCACGCAGACGATAAGTGACTTTCTTCTTGCCGATCTTTTTTTCTTCCAGCCAGGAAATCATTTTTGCAATGGCTTCCTCATTGTTCAATCCGTTTAAGAAATCTGAGTTCACATGAGGACCGCTGCCCGTAAAGGCTTCCTTCGTCAAGTCGCCCCCGGACACAACTTCTTTAATCGGCAGACCAAATTTTTGTGCAAATTCATAGTCGCGTTGGTCATGCCCCGGGACAGCCATGATTGCACCGGTTCCATAGCTGGCAAGAACATAGTCTGCAATCCAGATAGGCATTTTCTCACCGCTTACCGGGTTGATGGCATATGCGCCTGTAAATACACCGGTTTTTTCCTTTGCCAAATCTGTACGTTCTAAATCGCTCTTGCTTTCAATTTGTTTTATATAATCTTCAACAGCCTTCTTTTGTTCCTCAGTTGTAATTCTCTTTACAAGTTTATGCTCAGGGGCAAGAACGGCATAAGTTGCTCCAAATAATGTGTCCGGTCTTGTTGTGAAAGCAACAAAACTTTCATCATGGCCGTCGATTTCAAAAGTAATTTCTGCTCCTTCCGAGCGGCCAATCCAGTTCCTCTGCATTTCTTTGATGCTCTCCGGCCAGTCAAGCTCCTCCAAATCTTCAAGCAGACGATCAGCATATTTAGTAATCCGGAGGATCCATTGCTTCATCGGACGGCGCACAACCGGATGTCCGCCCCGTTCACTTTTTCCATCGATAACTTCTTCATTT
>JANWJP010000034.1 GCA_025451895.1 Robertmurraya sp. | reverse complement strand
GGTAAAGAAATTTATATAAAAAATAAAGCTGAGGAGGAATTTTCCCAAATCCTAAATGCTTTAGAAATACAGGATATTCCAACATATGGAATTAAAGATAAAAGAACCAAAGCATATCTATATATCAAAAAATAAACAACTCCCCAGAAATGCGATTATATCGCAGTTTTCGGGGAGTTTTTGCTTTTTTAACTGCAAAAGTCAGGAAATAGTTTAGCTGTGTTAAAAATGAGCTTAGTGATCTTGTGTTTTTATCTGAATTTCCATCCCACGAAAAAATACTGCATCAACTGTCCCTTCTCTCTTGGAAAAGTGAGTCATATTGCGGACAAGGAGGCATACATTTTAATTATGAGAAGCCTATCCTGATACAATTCACAGCTGCCTGCAAAAGGAGTGTTCATTCGTGAATGAAATCTTAAAAATATTGCCGCAGCAAATCAAAGAACAAATAAGGCAATTTTCTGCAGAACAAAAAGGAAATATCGAAGAAATCCGCATCCGGGCTGAAAGGCCGGTCGAAGTCATTGTTCAGGGAAAGCCGTATTTTTTGCCATATATGATTAAGCCTGAGGACTGTCAACAGCTTCTTAATAAAATAAGCAATTTTTCCATCTATGCTCTTGAAGAAGAACTGAGGAGAGGTTATATCACAATTTCCGGTGGTCACCGGATTGGTTTGGCAGGCAGGGTGATTCTTGAGAGCGGAACAGTGAAGGCTATTAGGGATATCTCTTCTTTTAACATTCGCATCGCCAGGGAAAAAATCGGCATTGCCGATGAACTTATATCACATATCTACAATAACGGCTGGCTGCACACCATGATCATCGGTCCGCCGCAAACAGGAAAAACAACACTCCTGCGCGACATCGCCCGGATTATATCCCAGGGTTACGGAGATATTCCTTCAAGTAAGGTAGGAATTGTCGATGAACGGTCCGAAATTGCCGGAAGTGTTAACGGAATTCCCCAGCTCACTTTTGGCCCCCGCATTGATGTTCTCGATGCCTGCCCTAAGGCTGAGGGAATGATGATGATGATTCGATCGATGAGCCCCGAAGTTCTGATTGTGGATGAAATCGGGAGAAAAGAAGATTGTGAGGCAATTCTGGAGGCGGTGCATGCGGGAATAACCTTGATGATGACTACCCATGGACATTCATTGACGGAAATTAAGAACAGGCCAACCTTGAAACCTATTTTGGAAATGGGTATTTTTGAAAGGTTTATTGAGCTGGGCCGCCGTAATCGTCCAGGAACGGTCATTGCCATAAAAAATAAAAACGGACAGGAACTTGTGTTTAAGAGAGGGTGACACAGGGATAAATGATTAAATTGACGGGAGCCATTTTAATTATTATTGCCACAACTTGGACGGGCTTTGAAGCAGCACGGCGGTTATCGGAACGGACCCGTCAGCTGCGGAATCTGAAAAGTGCACTGCTGTCCCTTGAAGCAGAAATTATGTACGGTCATACGCCGTTGCATGAAGCGTCACGCCGGCTTGCCGGACAAATGCCGGAACCTCTTGCGGCCTTTTTTGCCTCATTTGCCGACAGGCTGACAAACACGGAAACGACTGTTAAGGTTGCATGGGAGGACAGTCTCAGTGAACTTCGCCGGAATGCAGCATTGAAGAGTGGAGAACTGGAAATTATGAGGCAGTTTGGCGAAACATTGGGACGTCATGACAAAACGTCCCAGCAGAAGCATATTCAACTGACAATCACCCATCTGGAAAGGGAAGAAGCAGATGCAAAAGAAAAGCAAATGAAGTATGAAAAAATGGTCAAGAGCCTCGGTTTCTTATCCGGATTGCTCCTGGTCATATTACTAATTTGACTGTTGACCCCAATCATGTGGAATAGCGGAAACAGCTGCTGTTCTCCTGACATGCTGTTTTTTGGCTGCAGGACAGCAAGAGATGCAATTGTTTAGGAGGAAAATACATGGGTTTAGAGGTTGATATTATCTTTAAGATTGCCGGCGTGGGAATAGTCGTCGCTTTTTTGCACACCATCCTTGACCAGGTGGGCAAAAAGGAATATGCCCAATGGGTTACCTTATTTGGATTTATATATATTTTGTTTATGGTGGCGTCCATTGTCGATGATTTATTTCAGAAAATAAAATCCGTTTTTTTGTTTGAAGGGTAAGGGGGGCTTGAGGATTGATATTCTTAAAATTGTCGGCATTTCATTAATAAGTACTTTTTTAGCTCTGATTATTAAAGAACAAAAGCCTAATTTTGCTTTTCTTTTAATCGTTTTTGCGGGCTGCATGATTTTTCTTTTTCTTGTTGATCAAATACGCGCTGTCCTTAATATGCTGGAAAAATTGGCTGTTAATGCAAAAGTAAATACAGTCTATATTGAGACGATCCTGAAAATTATCGGTATCGCTTATATCGCTGAATTTGCTTCACAAATTACAAAGGATGCCGGTCAGGGCGCATTGGCGTCAAAAATAGAAATGGCAGGGAAAATATTAATATTGGCTATGGCCATCCCGATTCTTACAGTTCTTATTGAAACGGTCATTCAATTGATACCGGAACGATAACGGCAATGTTTGCACAAAGAAGGTGAAGCCTTGAAGCAGTTGGCGGTGAAACGTATAATTGCAATCTTTCTTTGCTTTTTTTTCTTTATTCCGGGTGTACAAGTTCTTGGTCTCGACGGAACAACCGGCGGAGAAACAGTCATGCAACCGGGAGAAGGACAGGATCAAACGAAAGAATTGTTTGAGCAACAACTCCAGGCTCTTGATTTGGAAGAACTGACAATATTTTGGGAAGGACTTGTCAAGGAATACGGAGGATTCCTTCCGGAAAGTCAAAAGGGAAGCCTGGTGGAATTTATTAAGGGAGAAAAGAAATTTTCCCTGAAAGAATGGTTGACCGGTTTCTTAAAATATATGTTTCACGAGTTTTTGGCAAACGGGAAATTATTAGGCATGCTTATTTTGCTTACGGTTTTTTCTATGTTTCTGCAATCTTTGCAAAATTCTTTTGAAAAAAGTTCCATAAGCAAGATTGCCTATGCCATCGTGTTTATTGTCCTGATCATCATTGCATTAAACAGTTTTCATGTAGTTGTCAACTATACTATTGAGACTATTAATACCATGATATCTTTTATTCTTGCCCTTGTTCCTTTACTGCTTGCTTTAATGGCCGGTTCAGGAGGATTTGTTTCAGCAGCGTTCTTTCATCCGGTAATTCTTTTTCTTATGAATGTATGCGGGCTGTTTGTCCAATATCTTGTTCTGCCTCTCTTGTTTATATCTGCCCTGCTTAATATCACAAGCACGCTCAGTGAGAATTACAAAGTTACGCAGCTGGGAAATCTGTTTAGAAACTGGAGTATCGGCCTTTTGGGGCTGTTTGCCACTGTTTTCTTGGGAGTTATATCTGTACAGGGCGCGTCCTCGGCTGTCACGGACGGAATTGCACTCCGTACGGCAAAATTCATTACCGGTAATTTCATCCCTGTGATTGGACGGTTGTTTACGGATGCGACCGATACCATTGTCAGTGCCTCTGTTTTGCTCAAAAACACAGTGGGAATTGCAGGCGTCGTGATTCTGATGCTGATTGTTGCTTTTCCCGCCATAAAAATATTAATGGTTGCTTTTATATATAAATTTGCCGCAGCGATCCTGCAGCCTCTTGGAGGGGGACCGGTTATAAAATGCCTGGATATTATCAGTAAAAGTGTTGTCTATGTTTTTGCGTCACTGGCCATTGTTTCCCTGATGTTTTTCTTAAGTTTAACCATAATTATTGCGGCGGGGAATTTGACTATCATGGTCCGCTGATCAGGGAGGTGCTCGATTATTGAGTTATTAACGGAGTGGATAACCAATATAATTTTATTCGTTCTGTTGGCAACGATTTTAGATATGCTTCTTCCCAGTTCCATTATGAACAAATACGTGAAGATGGTAATGGGACTTCTTTTAATTGCCATTATCCTATCACCGATTCTAAAATTCCTTTCAACAGATTTTGAGACTTTGATGGAAGCGGCGCCGGATTGGGATCGGGGGATTGAAGAAAAAATGGAAAATTCAATAGAAATGCAGAAAAAAGAAATACAAGCCTCCCAGTATGCATATATTTTAGAAGAAACGACTGCCAAGTTAAGGGAGTCCGCAGAAGAGGAGTTGATAGGAGAGTACGGACTGCAAATTGATAAAGTTGAGTTTTCAATGGATGAAAAAGATTTTTTCTTTCCGGAAAATTTGAAAACTATCACTGTCTATTTAAAGAAACAGGAAGAAAAGGCGGAAGCGGAGGCTGTTGCACTGGTCAAGAAAATTGAAATAAACACAAAATCTCCTCCTTCGGCTAACGAATTTACGAGAGACAGCCGGAAAATCGCTTCCTTTCTGGCAGAAAAATGGGGTGTGGAGGAAGAACTAATTGAAATTGTCGTTGAAGGAGGGGACAAATGAGAAATGGATAAAGAAAAGGATAAGGACAAAGGGCCGTTGTCAACTCTGAAAAAGCTTTTCCGTGACAGTTTTCCTTTTAAAGAAGATTCAGGAAAATTCCGCTATTTATTATTAGTTCTTTTATTCGGGGCAGCGATTATGTTATTTGCAAACTTTCTTTTCGAAGATAACCGCTCCGACTCAGCAGTGCCGGTTTTAGGAAATAATGGCGGAGGAAAAGGAGACAGTGTGGAGACGCTCGGAAAAAATAAATTATCCGAAGGAAATGACATGATACGGGAGTATGAAAGCTATTACGAAACCCAGCTTAAAGAAGCTCTCGAACAAATAAGCGGTGTCAGTGATGTTACTGTTATTGTAAACATAGACTCAACAGAGAAAAGAATTCTTGAGAAAAATAAAACAATCAGGTCTCAAGAGACGAATGAAACTGATCAGGAAGGCGGAGAGAGAAAGGTCCTTGATCAATCGGAAGAAGAGCAAATCGTTATTATCCGGGAGGGTGACAGGGAGGTGCCGATTGTTCTTGAGACAAAGAAGCCTAAGGTAAGAGGAGTTTTAGTTGTTGCCAAAGGAGCGGAAAGTGTCCAAGTGCAAAAATGGATTATTGAATCAGTGACAAAACTGCTTGATGTTCCAAGTCACCGCGTTTCCGTAATGCCCCGCAAATAGCAATGGCTTGCAGTATTTGCAAGAAGCTTTATGGAAGCAGACAAGCTGTAAAATGAGTGTTCAAATATAGAGATGAAAATAAATGAAATGAGGAGGAATTGGGATGCTTTTAAAGAAGCAGACGGTTTGGCTGTTGACAATGTTAAGTCTTGTGGTTGTTCTGTCGGTTTACTATATCACTTCTCCGGAACAGTCAGGGAGTAATATGGCAGCGGTTGATGAGGAGGAAACAAAAGAAGAGAATAATAAGAGCAGTTCAGAAAAGACTGAAGCTGGAGCTGATGAAGGAGGAAGTGTTGTTTCCGGCGCAGCCGCTGATGAAATTTTTGAATCGTTAAGACTTGATTTGGAAGAAGAGCGAAGCAAACAAAAAGAAGCTCTGAGAGATACGATGGCGTCAACGGATCTCCCGGCTGACAAACGGAGCGAAGCTTTTGATGAAATCCAAAAAATAGATGAAATATCACGAAAAGAAGCATTGCTTGAGACACTTATTATTGCGATGGGATATAAAGATGCATTGGTTCGTGCGGATGGAGAAAAGGTGCGGATTACTGTAAAATCTGATAAACATTCGCCGGAGAAAGCCAATGAAATTATTCAAATGGTAAAAAATGAAATAGGTGAGATGCAAATGGTATCTGTTACCTTTCAACCTGAAAAATAGGAAAGCATCCCGGGGGTGCTTTCCTATTTTTCTCTGTTATTTTGAATTCAACAGGGACTTTTTGTTCATTTTGTCAAAAAATATCGAAAAACTGTTATAAAAAAACCGCAAAATTTGATAACTGTTATGTAATAAGACTCTTGCTTTTTTGGTTGAAAAACTCATATAATAGCTTAGGATAATTTCCCGAGGGTACATACAATTTAAGAGATATTTTTGCGAAAAAGGAAGATAATGCCTGAATTTAAGCTCTAAATTGCATTTTTTCCCTTTAAATGTTACAAAAATATTTGTGTAAATAATATTTTAATATGATGGGAGAAAAAATGTTGTTGATAAAGACATAATTTTACAATAAGATTATTTATGCATCTGCTTCTATGACTAGGGGATTAAACCTAATCATAAAGTAGAAGACTTTTCATATATGGAAGGGATTTTTTGTAAAATATTTACAAAAGCAAAAACAGGGCTTAATCTGATTCAAGGCAGCCTGGTTCCTTTTTAGTAAAATATAATAAAATAAAAATTAGTCTGAAGTTTTCAACAATTTTGTATTGTACATCCGGGAGATATTATCGTATGATATTACTATCTACTGCTAAATTTATAGTAAAACAAGGGGTGTCTATAACATGTTAAAAATCCAAGAAATTCGCGAACTAATCAGACTCGTGGATCAATCAGCTCTATCAGAGTTTGAGTATGAGTTTGAAGACTCTAAAATCAAAATGAAGAAAAATGTGGTTACTGCAGAAACGGCAGTACAAGTTATCCAACCTGCAGCACCTGCTGCTGTTGAAGTAAAGCCGCAAGCGCCTGCAGCACCTGCCGCTCCGGCACCGAAACAAGAAGCAAAACCGGCTGAGAAACCTGCCGAACCTGCAAAACCGGTAACAGCAGATGCTGAAAATCTTCATAAAATCGTTTCACCGATGGTAGGAACATTCTATCGCCGCCCTAATCCTGATGCTGATCCGTATGTAAAAGAGGGCGATAAAATTACGAAAGATACAATCGTCTGCATTGTTGAAGCGATGAAATTGTTCAATGAAATCGAAGCGGAAGTCGAAGGAGAAATTGTTGAAGTACTCGTTGAAGACGGACAACTGGTAGAATATGGACAACCGCTATTCCTGGTTAAGGCTGAATAAGGAGCGATTTCTACATGATTAAGAAACTTTTAATTGCCAACAGAGGTGAAATCGCGGTACGAATCATCCGTGCAGCCCGCGAATTGGGAGTTGAAACTGTTGCTGTTTATTCAGAAGCAGATAAAGACTCATTGCACGTACAATTAGCAGACGAAGCATATTGTATTGGACCTGCACTATCTAAAGATAGTTATTTGAATTTTACGAATATAATTAGCATCGCTAAAAAGACGGGGGCTGACGCCATCCACCCGGGATATGGCTTTTTGGCCGAGAACGCAGATTTTGCCGAACTTTGTCGTGAGGTAGGAATCATCTTTGTCGGTCCGTCCCCGGAAGCTATTACGAAAATGGGGATTAAAGACGTTGCCCGTGAGACAATGCGTGAAGCCGGTGTACCGATTGTTCCCGGTTCACAAGGCGTCATTAAAGATATCGATGATGCATTGGAGATTGCCAAGGAGATTGGCTATCCCGTGATCATTAAAGCAACTGCCGGGGGAGGCGGAAAAGGAATCCGCGTTGCCCGCAATGAAGATGAACTTGTCAAAGGGATAAATATTACCCAGCAGGAAGCTGCAACTGCTTTCGGAAATCCCGGTGTTTATATAGAGAAATATATTGAAGATTTCCGTCATGTGGAAATTCAAGTATTGGCAGACAACTATGGAAATGTGATTCACTTGGGAGAGCGTGACTGCTCTATTCAAAGAAGATTGCAAAAGCTGTTGGAAGAAACACCGTCACCTGCACTTGACGGAGAAACACGTGAAGAGATGGGACAAGCTGCAGTAAAAGCAGCCAAAGCTGTTGATTATACAGGCGCTGGTACGATAGAATTTATATATGACCACATTAATCGTAAATTCTACTTCATGGAGATGAACACTCGCATCCAGGTTGAACATCCGGTTACTGAATTAGTTACCGGTATTGACCTTGTTAAGGAGCAAATCAGAATCGCTTCAGGAGAAAAACTGTCAGTTTCCCAAGAAGATGTAACTTACAACGGTTGGGCAATCGAGTGCCGCATTAATGCGGAAAATCCTGAAAAGAAATTTATGCCGTCACCCGGAAAGATAAACATGTATCTTCCTCCGGGCGGATTGGGGGTTCGTGTGGACTCTGCGGCATATCCGGGTTATACTATCCCGCCTTACTACGATTCAATGATTGCAAAAGTCATCACGCACGGTCATACTAGAGAAGAAGCCATTGCCCGCATGAAACGGGCCTTGAGTGAATTTGTGGTTGAAGGTATTCATACAACCATTCCATTCCATTTAAAATTGCTCAGCCACGAAAAATTCGTGGAAGGCGATTTTAATACAAAGTTTTTAGAGATGTATGATGTGATGAAATCTGAATAGTAGCAGGAGGTGAGTATATGAGCGAGAATAACATCCTGGAAATGAGCCAAACCCGGACGGAACTTGGCAAGATTGAAATTGCTCCTGAAGTCATCGAAGTGATTGCCGGAATTGCAGCGTCCGAAGTGGAAGGTGTTGCGCAAATGCGCGGCAACTTTGCTGCCGGCGTTGCTGAAAAACTCGGCAAAAAAATTCATAATAAAGGAGTAAAAGTTGAGTTGACAGAAGACGGCGTGATCATCGATGTCTACTGTTTTATGAAATTCGGTGTATCAATTCCGGCTGTCGCTCAAAAAATACAGGATAATATCAACCAGGCCCTCTTGAATATGACTGCTTTACAAGCAGAGGAAGTCAATATTCATATTGTTGGGATTCAATTTGACAACCCAAAGCAAAATCAGGAAGTTGAAGAAGATATGTAAGCACAGAGCCAAAGACAACACCGTCTTTGGCTCTTGTTCATTGCGATTCCGGATGGACAGTATATAGGGAGTATCCGGATTTACAGTTGTTGATACATAATCTGAAATTGCGCTTAATACAAAAGTTGTGCAGAAAAAATACGTGTATACGTGCGAACTCTCCTTTGATGTGCTATTATTTGTATGAATTTCCCGGTTTGTTAATCTGTCTTTGCCGAAATGGAGTTTGTTTCACCGGTCTGCTGGTTTCTTTCCGGAACCGTAAGAATATTTTTCAATCCGGGTAATTTTAGAAAGCCGTCTTTACTTTAAAAACCGGTATAAAAAATTTCAACTGCTTATTGCCCTTGTTATTACGGTTGACAGGGGAATAAAAGTATGTTTATTAATAAGTTTCTTAACCAATGCTAAATCAAAAGGAGAGTATGGAATGAAAAGAAGAACAGCGAGAGAAAAAGCTTTGCAGGCTTTGTTCGAAATAGATGTCAGCAAAACTGATCCTGGATCAGCCATCGAGCATGTACTTGACGGAGCCGAGAAAGATCAATACTTGTCCAGTTTAGTACACGGGGTTGTGAACAACAGGGAAAACATAGATCAAATCCTGGCCGGTCTGCTTGAAAACTGGACATTGGATCGTCTGGCCATTGTGGATCGGAATTTATTAAGGCTGGCTGCATATGAGCTTTTACATCTCCGG
>JANWJP010000033.1 GCA_025451895.1 Robertmurraya sp. | reverse complement strand
GAAATGGGTTCTTTTTTGCATTTATTAAGTGAAAAAATTTAATGACCAAGAAAGCCTATATTACAAGGTTCTATGGTAGATTTAGAAGTCACTGTGAATAAATCAGGTTTCATATTTTTTTAAAGGTAAACATTAATTAGCCCCCATCTGTCATAAGATCGGGGCTTTTATTTATTAGTTGATTGGTTTGAAAACCAGAAAAATTTCAAACAATGTTTTGACTAAAACAGGAACCATTCAAGTCTATCCGGTAACCAATGTATTTGTTTTCACTCATAGTTTATCAATCAATCTCGATATAAAACGTTAATAACTGACCGGCCACCATTTCCCGATTTTTACTTGAACAATTCCCTCCTGTTGTCCTTTTTACTTTTTTTCAACTAAGCATTTACAATTAATTGTGGTTTCATCGTTATTTATATCAAATTTAGCTTAGTATATATATTCTTATGAAATTTTCCTTAGTCCCTGTGTGCTCGCTTCCAACAAAGTCATTCCTTTTGTTTCAGGAGCCATTAAGATTGACACCACTAATCCAAGGACAGAAAACCCTACACCGACTAACACCGTTGGTCCAATACCGTATTTTTCAAGAAAAATAGGTAAGCCAAATATAGTAATTACTGTCCCTATCCGGCTGAATGCCATGGCTGCTCCTACCGCAGAAGCACGAATTTCTGTTGGAAACAATTCATTAGGATAGAGCCATTGCAGTATTCCGGGTCCTCCGGAAAAGAAGGCATAAACAGCGAAACAAGCCACGACTACCCATATGACGGAGTTCGGAAAAACCCCCAGAACAGCTAATGAAGCGCTCATAATTGCAAAGCTGCCAATTAAAAGCGGCCGGCGTCCAATAGAGTTGAGCCAGAACATTGCTGGAATGCATCCTATAAGGAAAAAGACACTGATAATAACATCGCCTAATAATGCCTCTTTTCCTGTTCCGAATCCAAAAGCTCCCATAACTTGCGGTCCAAACGTATATAAACCAAACATAGGGACAACCTGACACAACCAAATGGTTCCTACAAATATTACCTTCTTCAAATTCTCCTTTTCAAATAGCGTGCGATACCTTGTTTTTTTAACCACAACATCCTCTTGGGTCAATTCAACATCGTCACCAAACAACCTTTTTAAAGTTGCACGTGCCTCCTCAACACGGCCTTTACTTGCAAGCCACCGGGGAGATTCAGGAGTGCCAATCCGGCCCAACAGTAAAATTACACAAGGTATAGCCGCACTCCCTAACATCCATCTCCAGCCGCCTTCTACATCAATTAAGAAATACCCAACTATATCTGCTACTGTTGCTCCAACATACCAAATTGCAGCAATCAGCCCCATTACAATAGCCCGGTACTTTCTGGGTGTAAACTCGGTCACCAAAGAAGTTGCGATCGGATAGTCTGCTCCAATCACTACCCCTATTAAAAACCTCATCAAAACGAGCTGCAACGGGGTAGAAACAAACATGGTAAGAACAGAAATTATGAGAATGGCAATAATATCAAGGGTAAACATTTTCTGTCGGCCTATCAGGTCTGTTACATAACCAAATAATGATGTTCCAACAAAAAGTCCTGCTAATGCAGAGGCTCCAATTAAAGCACTCCACTCTGCTGTCAGATTCAGTGCCGGTTCCAGTTGAACAAGAGCTACACCTATAATCACCAAAACATATCCATCCAGAAAAGGGCCTCCGCTGGCAAAAAAAATCATTTTCTTTAGATATGGTGTTAGTTCAAAATCGTCAAGCGTATTTTTTGTTTTCATCGTCTTTTCTCCTTTTTAGGGATCGATTTCACATTAACCACATCAAAAACTCTGTTACAAAGGAAAGAACTAACTCCCCCGACTTTTGCAGTTCCAGCCTTCGAAAAAGCCCTCAAACCTTTGATACTAAAGGGTTTATCAAGAAATTATTTTTAATAAATTTGTATATACGGAAAGAAAACATAATATTATCAATTTTTTATATAAATAAAAAACCATATATACACTAAATAATTTTTTAATGTTTTAAAAATGTTAATATATCTACATTTTCGAACATTTTTTTGATTTTAACTGTCAAAGTCGGGAAAAACTGTGTTACAAAGGAAAAAACTGACAGTGCTTCGGTGTTGCCAAGAAAACAACTGTACTTCCGCATTTTTCACGCTCTATTTTTAAATCAATAATCATTTAAATCTGCTGATCTGTATATATGCGAAAAAATACCACTTTTTTAAAAGAGTTATTGGTAAACAATAAATTTCAAATTTTTTCACGGGAGCTCTGTTCAATACTTCACAATCTTATATTAGTATTATAACACCAGAGCTCCACTCTTACCTTCTAATTTTTTGTGACAATTTCTATTAAGCGAACCTTTAAAACACTAAGGAATTATTTCCACTCAACAATGCCCCAGTTTAGATATGGCTTTTCCTCCGGATGATCTGCATCAATTACTCTGAAGTGAGCAACCTTATCATCCATTTTCCACATTTGTGTCTTAATGGTTACTCCCGGATAAAGATGACGTGTAATTCTTGTCTTAAAACGTGTCAATTTTTCAGGTTCTCCGGGCATAAACGTTCTAACGATATGTCTGCATGCAAATCCTGCCGTGCTGACAGCGTGAAGGATTGGTTTATCATAACCAAACTGTTGGGCATATTCCCAATCAATATGCTGGGGATGATAATCTCCTGATAATCTGTAAATTAACGCTTGATTCAGAGGAATTTGCTCTGCAATTTCAAAGTCAGGTGCCCGATCAGGCATTTCTACGAAATCTTTAGGCGGTTTCTCTCCTCCAAATCCTCCGTCAAAAAGGGCACAGTCCCAGCTTTCATTAGTAAAGAGCTTTGTTCCTGATTCATCAAAAGTTTCACCAATATGATGGGCAAGGCAACCTCTTCCCTCGCCGCGGTCATATAAACCGTCCAATTTTACATACGTCTTTAACTTTCCTGGAGATTTTGGCAGCGGCTGATGAATTCTCACATCAAATCCCCAATGAAGAGAACCTCCCCAGTTAAAACCATAATCAATTGTTTTGGTTACTTCACTATCAACAATAGGCATTGCAGCAAAAGTTGGTAACACTTTCAAGTCCTTTTCGTAAACATATTCCAAATCCGTTTTTCCGTCATATCCTGCACCGCATCCCAGGCCAAAAAGAATTACATCTCTAATATCGTATTCATTCACAAAAGGTCCATAAGTTTTTCCAACCATATCCAGTTTTAATGCCATCTTCTTTCATCCTCCAAATTTAATAAAATAATTTAGTATAAATTGAAACAGTTTATTAGTATTAAAACTGTCTTTTCCAACTATCAATGTGTTATTTTAGTAATTTTTTTGCAATTTTCCCGGTACATGTCCGCGGTAATCTGTCCGTTATTTCCACGATGGAAGGAAGCTTAAAATCGGCTAAATGTGCCTTGCAATAGTCTAGAATCTCTTCAACGGTAAGCGCTTCTCCTTCATTAAGCACTACAAAAGCTTTTACTGCCTGGTCGCGAATCGGATCAGGAACACCGATTACCGCTGCTTCAGTAATTTTCGGATGAGTCATAAGCACATTTTCAATTTCAGTGGAAGAAATATTCTCTCCTGCACGCTTAATCATATTTACCTTTCGATCAACGAAGTAAAACCATCCGTCCTTATCTACATATCCTTTGTCGCCAGTATGATGCCAGCCGTCTTTGGTAATGGTCTTCGCAGTTGCTTCCGGATCATTCAGATATTCCCTCATAAGAGTTCTTCCGGGAACCCCCTTAATACAGATCTCGCCAACTTTATTAGGGGGAAGTTCATTCCCTTCCTCATCAACAATTTTGGCCTCATATGACAATCCTACTTTCCCGATGGACGGCCATCTTTTCTCCCCGGTAGGGGGATCCCCTATAACACCAACAAGATTTTCTGTTGAGCCGTAGGAGTTATGAAGTTGAACATTAAAACGTTCCTCAAAGGAATTTTTCTCTTCATCAGTCAGGGACAGATAAAAGTAAACTTTGCGCAAACAATGATCTTTTTCCCATTCCTTTTCCGGCTGAAGCATGAGAGTACGAATCATCATTGGTATACATTCGGTAATCGTGGCCTTATATTTGTGTATTTGTTCCCAGAATTTCCTCGCACTGTATTTTTCTATTAAAATAACAGTTGCCCCGGCTGTAAAACATGACATTGCCGTATTGCTTTGAAAATCAATATGATTTACCGGAACCGTATTTAAAAAGCGGTCTTCAGATCGCATCGAAAGCTGCCAGGAAGCATAAATGCCCGAAAAAATTTGATTACAATGAGTAATAATGGCTCCTTTCGGGTTGGATGTAGTACCGGATGTAAAAATAATCTCCGCAACATCATCGCTGCTTAAAGTCCTGAATCTTTGGAGTACACCTGGCTGTTTCTCTTTGAACTCAGAAAAATTTATGGTTCCGGGAATTTTTCTATTAGTGCGTGCTAATAATATATTTGCAATCCCATTTCCCGTTTTCTTGTCATTTTGAAAGTTGGGTAAAAAGTCTTCCTCAATGATGACGGTGTTTATGTCTCCGCATTTCTGAAGAATATAATCACATTCCTTTTTAGTATATTTCGCATTTAAAGGAACTATAACAGCCCCAATTTTAGCAAGGCCAAACCAACACATAAAAAACTCAGGACAATTATGAAGTTGTATGGCAACCTTGTCTTCTTTCTGAATGCCTAATTCCAGGAAAAGATTTGCTGTTTTATTTATTTGTTCATTCAATTGAGAATAGGTAAATTCACAAACATTTCCTTCACAATCTTGATAAATTAAAGCTGTTTTTTCGCTGAATTTAATAGATTGCTCTTCCCATAAATCCCGCAGGGTTTTATTTCCCACAACATCAACCACTTGAGCACCCCCTTTCAAACTTTCATTAGAAAAGGGATTATCCGTAGCGGAATTCGACTCCTTTTGTATCTTCCGGGTATTCCCATTTTTTAACAACAGTGCCCAGACATAAAATCCTGCAAGTGCCGCATTCTAGACATCCCGCATAATCAAACGACAATGTTTCATCATCATTCAGTTTGTATAAACCGGCGGGACAAGCATTAACAAGTTTCATTTTTTCTTTTAGGTCAGGATAAGCAGGGTCTATTTCAATATGCGCATTTTCTTCGTCGACAAAAAATTTGTTTACAGACAATTTTTCCTCAATACTTAAACTCATATGGACTTCACTCCTCTCAGTCCATCTTTCACCAGGTTCAACAAACCTACTGACTTGATATGTTTCATAGCTTTTTTCCGCAATGGAATGCCGTGATTTCCATTGACAATAAACATATCAGCCATAATATTTGATAACATTTCAGGATATTCATTAAAAATCCGCGGATTATCCATAAATGACGGAAATTTCTTATACAAGGATAAATCTTTCATGACAAAACTCTCATCCAACATATCTTTATATATTTTTAAAGTCGCCGAACTGAAGTCTTCTTTTTCTCTGGCCTTAAGGACTGCCTTTGCAGCCATTTCCCCGGAAGCAATGGCAAAATCCATTCCCCTTACCATATAACCAATATTTAAACAGAAACCTGCTGCATCACCGCAGATAAGAAAGCCGTCTCCATATAATGTTGATACCATTGATAATCCAGCCTCAGGTACAACATGTCCGCTTCTTTCCACAAGTTTTCCGTCTTTAATTAAAGGAGCAACCTCCGGGTGTTTAGTAAATTCATTCATCATATCTTCTATGGTTTTATCACTTTCCCCGATACGTTCAAGATTTACAACCATTCCAATGGAAATACTCTGTTTGTTGGTATATAAAAATCCGCCTCCCACTAAACCATTGGTCGGGGAACCTGCAAATAACCATGCCGCACCCTCGTTTTCTTCCAATCCAAAACGATCTTCTATTACCTTTGAAGGCAATTCGTAAACTTCTTTAGCCCCTACAGCAACTTGAGAAGGTTTCACTCTCGGCCTTAATCCTGCTTTCTCGGCTAATAAGGAATTTACTCCATCAGCCAAAATTACAACATCGGCCAACATCTCCTCTCCGCCGCATATAACACCTTTAACTTTCTTGTTCTCCACAATTAGTTCATCCACTTTAATACCGGATGTAGCGATTGCACCCTCTTCTTCGGCCTTGTCAAAAAGCCATCTGTCAAACTCTCCGCGAAGAACAACATATGAATCACTTCCGGTCTCGGCAAGACGGGGAGAACGAAAATTAAACGTAACCGCATCATTTTCAGTCATCATCGTTACAGCCTCTTTAACGACTCTTCTTTCTACAGGGGCTTCTTCAGCGAAATTGGGAATAATCTTTTCTAAACTATGAGAATAGAGGCGGCCTCCTGTCATATTTTTTGAACCGCCATAATTGCCTCTTTCAATAAGAAGAACTTCTAAGCCCTGTTCTGCCAATATATATGCTGCAGTAGAACCTGCAAGTCCGCCGCCAACAACGATGACATCAAATTTCTCTTCACTCACTATATTCACCACCAAAAAATATCTATATCCTTATTGAAACAGGCGAGTAAACTGCTTATACCTGCAATACCCGTGAATTTTAAGCCTTCAGTTTTTCTGTAATCTTTGGTAAAACGGTGTACAAATCTCCTACAAGTCCAATATCAGCTTGCTTGAAGATTGGTGCATTTTTATCCTTATTTATCGCCACAATTGTTTTCGCATCATTTACTCCAACCATGTGCTGGATTTGGCCGGATATACCGATAGCAACGTAAACATCTGGCTTTAATACCGCCCCGGATACTCCGACATACCGTTCTTTGCCCATCCATTTTTCTCCTTCCGCAATAGGACGGCTGCATGCAAGCTCTGCTCCTGTTGCGGAAGCCAGATCTTCTGCCATTTTCAAATCTTCTTCATTGGCAAATCCTCTTCCTACACCAACAACTTTTTTGGCTACTTTTAGATTTACCGTTTCGCCTTGCTTTGGCCTGATTTCAATAACCTTAATTCCTGCATTTTCTGCTTCGCCAGTTATTTCCGTAACTTTTCCCTCTCTTGATTCGTCCTTTGCATTTGCCTCAAATACACCTAATCCCACTGTTAAAACAACAGTATCGGATAATGCCTTTTCTTTTCTCAATGCCAATCCGCCATATACCATATGTTCTGCAACTACATGATCATCCTCAATATACAAGTCTGAAACATTTGAGATTGCACTTGTTTCTAATTGAGAAGCAATCCGTCCCGCAATAAGTCTGCCTGATGCAGAAGAATAAACCATGACTAAACCGGCTTGTTCTGCACGGATTAACCCGGCAATTTCTTTGGAATATCCCTCAATGAAAGAGCCTTCCGTTTTCTTAAACAAATACACCTGGTCTGCACCACAGGCAATTGCCTCTTTCGCTTGATCTTGCTCTGAAAATAAAACTGCTGTGACATGCTCACCTAATTTACGCGCACCGGCTGCTAATTCCCCAATAGCGCTTAGATCATCTGTAATAAACCAAACATTTTTTATTGCCATCAAAATTCCACCTCTTGTTTTTAATTACTTTAATGCCTCATTGAACAGTTTTACGAATTCATCGATCGTTTCTTCAGAGTCGCCTTCAAGAATATTCAACTTGCGTTCAGCTTGTTCAGGTGCCTGTGTGCTCAAAACTAAACTTGTTGGCTGAACATAAGCAGCACCAATGTCTTCCACAGTAAACTCAGTGACCGGTTTCTTCTTTGCAGCTAAAATATCTTTCATTCCCGGAATACGGGGCACATTGATTTCAGAAGTCACAGAAAGAACTGCAGGTAATGAGACTTCCAAAACTTGAACGGAATCTTCAAGCACCCGTTCGACAATTACTTTGTCACCCTGGGGAGTAATCTTGTTTACTGAATTAATCACCGGTACCCCCAATAGTTCGCCAACCTGATTTCCTGTTTGCTGGGCATACAAATCCGACGAACCTGCCCCGCACAACACAAGATCAAATTCACCGATTTTTCTGATCGAAGCTTCTAACAGTTTTGCAGTTTGATAAGTATCTGCATTTTCAGCTTTTTCATCTATTACTAAATAAAGATCATCTAACCCTCTTGAAAGAATGTTCTTTTTCAGCTTAGAACTGTCCAAAGCTGTGCCGCCTACAGCCAGCCCCGTTAATTGACCGCCTTCAGCTTCTACTAATTGCTTTCCTGCTTCAATAGCGTTCAGGTCATATGTGCCAATTTTCCATTCAGCTTTATCAAAGTTTAATTGTCTATCTTTTTCCACAACAATATCTTGTTCTTCAGGTACTGCTTTAAAACATGCAATGATTCTCATTTTTCCACCTTCTTAATCTATTTTTATGCCGGCGGGATTCCACTGTTAAAGTAAATCCCGCTCGCAAATTATGATTTCTTAATGATTCCTTTTTCAACCAACTCTTCGATTTGCTCTTTTGTAAAACCGGCCTCATTCAAAATTGCTTCTGTATCCATTCCTAAAGTTGGCATTGGCCGCCATACTTGTCCCGGATTGTTTTTGAATTTTGGAAAGATGTTTGGTCCTACAATTTTCTTGCCTTCAATGTTTTCCCATTCAATAAATGCTTCACGCGCTTTAAAGTGGGGTTCTTCCGGCAATTCTTCAAACGTCATAACTTTATTTGCCGCAATTTTCAAATTGGAGAAATCTTCTTCAACTTCTGCTACAGGTCTCTCAAGCAGGTATTCCTCCAGTTTTTGCTCGATGAGTTCCGCTTTGGGACCATCAAGCCAAAGGGCACTTGTGCCTTCCGGATACTCTTCTGTTCCCCAAAGATAACCGAGTCCAATCCTTTCCAGAAGAGCTTTATTTTGTTTTGCCCCGTAGAGACATAAACTTAAGAACCCATCTTTACATTTATACACTCCGATACCGCATAAATTTTGGTGTCTGGCTCCTGCCCGCGGGTAAATAATTCCCCCATTTAAGTAGTCCATCATATAGTAGGCACCCATGCGAAGCAATACTTCATACATGGCTATATCAATGCTTTCGCCTTTGCCTGTCTTTTGCGCATTATACAATGCTGCCAAAGATGAACCTACGACCATTAATGCTGTGAGATAGTCACCTGTATATGGCGCTGCAATCATCGGTTGTTCTTGTGTTCCGTTCTGGGACAAATACCCGCTGTATGCCTGGGCAGTCTGGTCATATGCAGCCCGGTTCACCCTTTCAGGCACTCCATATTGCCCAAAGCCGGAAACATGAACAATTACTAAAGATTTGTTGCGCTCCCACAGTACTTCATCCGTAAGTCCCCTGTTTGCATATACCGGACCTTTACTTGATTCAATGAAAATATCAGCCTCTTCTATTAACTTTAGAAATACTTCTTTCCCTTCTTCCGAGAATATATTTAAGGAAATACTCCGCTGGTTTCTCCGCTCCAATTCTTTAACATAAGTTGTATCTCTCATTGAATCACCATTGTAGGTGTTTTCAATCCAGGTTACATCTGCTCCCCATTCCGCCATCATTTGTGCCGCTACAGGCGCAGCAATTTCAACTGCAGAATAGACTACTTTAAGACCATTCAAGTTGCCAAACTTCGGAACATTTGCCATTTTCATCACTCCATCTTTGCCTATAAATCAATGTATTTATGAACTCCGGCATTGCAAAAAACCGGATAATCCTAATAAAACTCACCAAACCAGGTATAACACTCCACGTTTTTTCTTAAATTTTTTTATTTGCATAAGATTATCTGTATTGTTTTAAAACTGCTCTTCCCGCAGTTAAAATTTGCATTTCATCGGTTCCCCCTGAAATTCTGTCCACACGAAGATCACGCCAGAATCTTGATACACGATGCTCGCCTGCAACTCCGACACCGCCTAAAATCTGCATAGCATCATCTACTACTTCAAAAGCAGCATTTGCACAATAATATTTACACATTGCTGCCTCTCCTGATGTCATCATTCCATTATCATATTTCCATGCAGATTCGTAGAGCATGTTCCGCATATTTTTAAGTTTAATGGCCATATTTGCAAATTTTTCCTGGATCAATTGTGTTCTTCCGATCGTTTCACCGAATTGCACACGCTGATTAGCGTACTTGGCAGCATCTTCAAAAGCACAGTAAGCTACTCCATAATTCGTACACGCAACAAGAAAACGTTCAAAATCAAATTCTTCTTTAACCCGGTTAAAACCATTGCCTTCTTTACCAAACATATCTTTTTCTTCTAATTCCACATTATCGAAATAGATTTCACAGCAACTGTCCATTCTTAAGCCAAGCTTAGGCAGTTTTTCAATCTTAATCCCCGGTTTGGACATGTCAACAAACCACTCAGTAAATGTATTGTAATTCTCGGAATCTCTTGCCATTACGACAAGATAAGGAACTCCTGCACCGCTGGTAATAAAGCATTTATGACCATTTAAATAGACTTTTCCATTTTTCCTTGTATAAGTTGTTTGCAAGCTGCCGACATCCGAACCTGCTCCGGGCTCTGTAATGGCCGAATTCCACATTTGCTTTCCTGTACCATGCAAAGCCATAATTTTTTCAATTTGCTCTTCTGTACCCTCACGAATAATCGTATTAAATCCCGGAAGCTGGTATAAAACATAAGTAGGTGCACCTAATCTTCCAAGTTCTTCCCAAGCTGCAGTAACAGTTACCAATCCTGCATCAAAACCGCCATATTCCTCAGGCAGCATGAGGCTGTCAATGCCTATATCCGCTAATTCTTTTACAAATCTTTCAGGATATTCGCTTTTCGCATCACATTCAGCAAAGTAGCTTTCCCAATTCTCTTTTTGCATCAAGTCACGTATTCTCTCAACAAATAATTCCTGCTCATCAGTAAGTCTAAAATCCATTAAGTTTCCCTCCGTGTAATTTACTTATTTGACAAGAATTTTAGACAAAGAAAGAAAATTAACTTGTCTTATTTTAAGAGACAGAACCATGGTTTATCTTTGTCACCTATATAAAAAGCAAAAGCCATACCACATTAATGCTTTTTTTGTGACTTTTCTTTTAATTTCCATACCAAAAAAGTGACTAATATTATAATAAGCAAAGGGATTTATCCGTTATTTTTAAAAAAACATGGCTATTTTTTTGTTAATCTTTTTTCTTTGTTAAATATTTTTTACGAGTAAAATATTTTTGTCGGAGTATGCAACTTTTCAATTATGATTTTTCTTTCAAACGTTAAAATTTTTTTACATTAATAATTGAGGGAAAACTGAAAAATAATGAAAAGACCATAAACCAAACGGGGGCAACAGTTTTGTCAAATTTAGATTTTTTGTAACTGAAGCTTATATACTTTCGCTTGCAGCTGCAGGCAAAAAACTTTCCCGGAAATAGAATTCATGAATATCACATCCAGTCATATTGTTCACTGACAAGACTGCAGGTATATAAAGATCTCTTAAACACCTGATACTTCCATATGTAAATAATTGAAATGAATTTGCTGCATAACCCACATATTGTTAACCCGCTTGCTTTGGACTGCTTGAGAGATGAACACATACAGCCGGGGAAAGTTTGCACCAAGAAACCACGGAAACAGGAGAGGAAAAAACAAAAAACATGAATCCTTTTGAAGATAAAACCATTAATGAATACTAAATCTTCTGTAACAGCTTATTTATCCTAACAGGTTTATCTCTGTAAAAGACGGGATTATGACGTTAGCCCACAACATACTGAAAGTAAAGACAGCACAAGTGATTTTAGAAAACAATCTACAGAACATAAAAGGCAAGAGAAGAAAAACAAACCGTTTTCTCCTCTTGCCTTTATTTTGGGTACTTATCAGACATTCCCATCCAAGAAGTTTAGAAAATACTTATCAACATTTATGCAATATTTGCTACTTTGTTACTTGCTTTCGATTGAGCTTTTATAGCAGTCTTCCTAATTAAATAAGCACTTATTGCTGAAACTACCATAAATACCGTCATAAATAAGAATATATACTTATAACCTGCTACTCCATAATTATCAAGCCATTTACCGTACATAGCCTGTACAAACAAATCCGGAGAATAAGAAATAATCGAGATAATCCCCGTCGCAACCCCTGTAACAAATAAAGGAATCCTGGTTTCTGCCATGGTTGCAAAATAAACTCCCCTTGCTGCAGATATAATCGCACCAACTGAAAGCGTAATGACCACCATTAGCAGTACTAATGTCGCTTGAGTCGGAACTACGAGGAATAGAGCTGTGAGAATCGTACCAATAACACCACAATAGATTAATAGTTTTGCCGGTGATTTCATTTTATCTGCCAATAATCCGGCCAATGGCGCCATGAAGATGGTAATCACATATTGCCGGACAATCCCGACAGTACTTGCCATAGAAGCGCTCATGTCAAAACCGGCAGTTAAATATGGCACAGCATATGTGATTGTTGTATATGCGATGTACCAACAAAAAACGTTTATAGCAATAAACCATACAGCCGGCATTTTTAAAACTTTTAAAGATATTTTAAAAGAGAATTTTGCCTGAGGCTCTTCGTCTGTTTCTGCTGCTTCATTTCCTTTAGGCATAATGAAAAATGTTGCAACACCGATGCCGATATAAATAATTCCCATTAAATATAATGCATTGGCAATTCCTACGGTATCTGAAGCTGCTTTTCCGAGAACAGCCAGGATAATAAAGCTCATAACTGTTCCAACAACAGCCCTGATCATATCCGAAATTCCATACATTCTTCCTTGTTCTTCTTTCGTTCCGCATGTCCGAATCCCTTTTAAGAATGCTGACCAGAAAGTTAACACTGTCGTAAAAGCATATAAACCATGTATTAAAAGTAAAGTGTGATAGCCCGGTAAAGTACCGTACCAAACTGTCAGTAAACCGGTACCTATCATCGATACAGTAAATAATGATCTCGCACTAAACTTGTCAGCAATAATCCCTCCCGGAATATAGAAGATCATGTTTAAGATCCCCATCACTACCATTAACATGCCGAGCTGATAGTTATTAAGCCCGGTTGCGACTAACAGCTGATCATAATAAGTAAATTTGAAATACGGGACAATATATATGGTTCCTCCACCAAGACTGATAAAAAACAATGTCAGCCATTTTCTAAATCCGCTCATAAATAAGACCACTCTTTCTGTATGTTTATTGTAAAAAAAAAGATACTCAGATTTTTAAAGTATAGTTAACACTGTCAAATCACAGGAGCACTTTCTATTTCTTCTAAATAAATCTCTGATTACTTTGAAAAAGCTTTATAAAATCCATTTTCACCCCCGCATTTAGAACTGGAGTCTTTTTGAATTTCAAAGATTTCACCATGGTTTCTTGTCAAACTAAAATGTTGCAATATTTATGCCAAATATTATTGCGAAAATATTAGAACTGGAATGGTTTTTGTGAGGAAAATTACACTAATTTCAATATCAACACTCTGAATATTACAATCTGGTCCTCCAATTACCTTTTAGATAAAACCTATGTTCTGTTTTTGTTAAATTTTTTTTACGAGTTAAAGATTTTTGTCATACTTTTCCCTGTATTTTAAGGGTTTTTTAAATGCGTAAAAATTTTTTAACAAATATTAATTCATAATCAAAAATCCGCTTTCATTTCCGTCCTTCAATAACATGTAACTAATTTGCCATTTGTTAGAATGCCGCTTTACAATTTTTAGTTTAAAATGTACGATTATGGATGATACACAATAATATAAATATTCCAAATTTTTTAGAATAATTGGAGGTATACTGCTTGACCATCCTTAAAGGCATCATTCAAATCGGTTTTCTTTATATATTTTATTTCCTGGGTAATGGACTGCAAAAACTGCTCCACTTACCTCTTCCGGGCAGCATCATCGGCATGCTTCTCCTCTTGGGGGCACTGTCGTTCAAACTCATCAAGCCGGACTGGATCCAACACGGCGCAAAATATCTTCATGCGACTTTACCTTTATTGCTTGTCCCGGCCACTATCGGTGTTATGAATTATCCTGATTTATTTACGGGAAAAGGATTTTTCATTTTTCTAATCGTCATTGCCAGTACAGCAATAACGATTGTTGTCGCGGGAAGAACCAGCCAACGTGTTGAAAAGCTTGCTCATAAAAAGAAGGTGGATAATAATTGCATGGAACACTTATCACAATGATCATCATCATTGCAACGGTGCTCGTTTACTTGGGAATGTATCTATTTTACAGGCGTTTTCCGCAACCATATTTTCTGCCTGTTTTTACATCGACAATTGTGATCATCTTTTTTTTAAAAACAGCCGGCATTCCGTACGAAGTTTATATGACCGGCGGACAGTGGCTTCACCATCTGCTCGGGCCTGCCGTGGTTGCCTTTGCATATCCTTTATATAAACAGAGAGAAACCATTCTTAAACATATCCGGCCGATATTAAGCGGCGTCATTGCCGGATTTTTGACGGGAATTGTCACCGTCCTTTTGTTTTCAAAACTGCTGGCAGTTCCAAAAGAAATCCTTCTCAGTTTGATTCCTAAGTCACTTACAACACCGATTGCGATTGAAGTATCTGCTCAAATAGAGGGGCTGCCTTCATTAACCGCTGCATTTGTCATTATTGCCGGACTGACCGGCGCCATTTTCGGTCCGCTCATTTTTAAATGGTTCCGCATTCGCAGCACACTGGGCACAGGTGTGGCCTTTGGAAGTGCATCCCATGCCATCGGAACATCCAAAGCGTTTGAATACGGACCTTTGGCCGGTTCGCTCAGTTCCCTGTCCATGACACTGTCGGGAATAATCGGGCCGGTTGTGTGTGTTATTTTGTTTAAGTTGTTTTTGGAGTAAGATAAAACTTAAAATCTCCAAAAATAAAAAGAACCATTAAGTTTCCAAACGGAAATTTAATGGTTCCTGTCATGTTTTCAATATAATCTTTTAGCTTTGCATAAAATCATATCCATTGATTTCTTTGAATTCTTGCTGAGTTTTATACACTCGTGATACGCGAATGGAATAATTTTTCTTTCATCTTTAGTAAACCTGACTCTTTTCTCATATTTTTGAGTTGCCTCGTACAGAGTATTTTTTGAATGTTTTCCCTTTACTGCTGCCAAACCTAATATATTTCCTGCCTTTTTACAAATAAATTCTTATTCTGTTATCATTATTATCCCCTATTGTTCTTTTGGTTTTAGAAATAACAGTTTAATTTTAGAAAACCGGATATTAAGATTGTCTGCTCCATTTAATTTTTAATACTCATACCATGCATACCCGACAGTTTTTACAAAGGGATTAAGAATGATGAGTTATTTCCACACGGAAATAAAGCAAAAACGTGCCAAACCGGCACGTTTTAATTTAAGTCATAAAATGTGACAGAACCCATATAATTTCCATTGTGTTACCCATAAAGTTTCCAACTCAATAGTCACAAGGTTTTGGAGCATCTTAAAAGTATTAATTTAACCTGAAATATTCATAGCCTTACGGCATCGTTTATTTAAACCTAAAATTCCTTGAAATTTGATGGCTTCCAATACAAATTATTAGGATCCAATCAAATTAGCTGGAATTTTATTGCAAATTCTGG
>JANWJP010000032.1 GCA_025451895.1 Robertmurraya sp. | reverse complement strand
TTCTTACTGGGACATGTTTTGCAATAATAATTATATTTGGTTTTCTAAATTTAGTACCGTCGTCCCGATCTCAGAAAGCTTACTCAAGAAGCGGCTCGATCGGTACGCTGAAACTCATTCAAGGATGCGCATTCGGACGTGCTCTATCCAGCTGAGCTACTGGGACATATTTTTTATATTATTTTTTAAAGACATTTTTTATTATATTGGACTCCACTCAGAAAGTCAACAGTTAAAAAATTTTTTTGAGGAAGAGGGAGCACCCCCTGCTTCCTCAATCATTTTATGCTAATTTTCTCCTTTTGAAAAGTAGAATGTTTTTCCCAGATCAGCAATTTTCCCTCTGTTAAAATCAAAAACTTCCAGCTCTGCTTTGTTGTTCTCTATATCAAGAATGCAGTAGGTCTTTTCCAGACGCCCCCTGGGTAATCTGAGACTTCCAGGATTAATAAACAGAATATTGTTCACCATTTCTGCGCCCAAAACATGGGAATGTCCGAAACAAACAACATTTGCCCGCTCTTCCTCGGCCCTGTAAAGAAGCCCTAAAAGGGAACTTTTTATCGAATAACGGTGACCGTGGGTGACAAAAAAACGCAAGCCGGCAAATTCGGCAATAATATCGTTTTGAAAACTTCTTTCATAATCACAATTCCCTCTGACAACAAGAAAATCTGCAATGGCTTCATCACCGGCATAAAGCTCCGAATCACCGCAATGAATCATCAGATCAACTTCATGACGATGCCGTTGCTTTAATTCCGTCAGTTCCCTGTCTAGACCGTGGCTGTCACTCACTATCAAAACCTTGCTCATCTATTCAGCCCCCACTGTCAAAAGTGACGGCAAAATTTCCTTTAATTTTTCCATCGCCATCGCCCGGTGGCTGATTTGATTTTTTTCCTCAAGGGTGACTTCTGCCATCGTTTTATCCAGGCTGTTGATATAAAAAATCGGGTCATAGCCAAAGCCGTTGTTGCCCCTGCGCTCCCGCAGAATCATTCCTTCACAGGCACCGTCAACAACAACCGTTTTTTCGCCCGGAATAGCAAGAGCCAAAGCACAATAATATCTGGCTGTTCTTTCATGATCCGGAACGGCCTTTAACTCTTCAAGGACCTTGTCTATATTTGCTTCATCATCCTTGTCTTCACCGGCATAACGGGCAGAATAGATGCCCGGTCTGCCATCCAGCGCATCAACTATAAGTCCGGAATCATCAGCAATAACGATTCTTCCAAGCCTATTAGCCACTGTTTCCGCCTTTAGAACAGCATTTTCTTCAAAGGTTGTTCCCGTTTCTTCCACATCTTCAATTTCTTCAAAATCATGGAGAGTTTTCACTTCAAATCCAAGCGGTTCGAACATGCCGACAAAATCACGGGCTTTTCCTTTATTTTTCGTTGCTATAATGACTTCCTTCATTTTGCTGAACGCTCCTCAATCAGCTTTGTAATTTCTTCCCCGACTGCTTGTTTTTGTATTTCAAACAACTCGCTGATGCCATCCTGGGCCAATCTTAGCAGTTCATGCAGCTGAGTGTAGGAAAAAGTCGCTTCTTCCCCTGTTCCTTGAAGCTCCACAAATTCACCGGCACCCGTCATAACAATATTCATATCAACCTTGGCCTGCGAGTCTTCCACAAAATCCAGGTCAAGAACAATTTGATCATTATCCAGAATGCCGACACTGACAGCAGCAAGAAAATCTTTTACGGGATAGCTTGAAACCTTCTTTTCTTCATATAATTTATGTAAAGCTTGGGCCATTGCCACAAAAGCGCCGGTAATCGAGGAAGTCCTTGTGCCTCCGTCGGCTTGAATAACATCACAATCACTCCAAACCGTTCTTTCTCCCAGAGCCTCCAAATCAACAACAGCCCTTAAAGCACGGCCAATCAGACGCTGTATTTCCATCGTTCTGCCTGTAATTTTCCCTTTTGATGATTCCCGGATATTTCTCTGTCCGGTCGCTCTCGGAAGCATCGAATACTCTGCCGTAATCCAGCCTTTTCCCTGCCCTCTCATAAACGGCGGTACTTTTTCTTCAATACTTGCCGTACAAATCACCTTGGTATTGCCAACCGTAATTAAAACAGAGCCTTCCGGATGAATTAGATAATCTGTTTCTATTTGAACAGGCCGCAATTGTGAAAATTCTCTTTCATCAGCACGCATTAATCACTTTTCCTCCCTTAACTGCTACAAATAAAGAAGAGGTAGTTCAATGGACTACCTCCGTACCCATTCTTGCACTATTCATAGTATATCAAAAATCAATTTTTAAAAACTACCTGTATTCACATTTTCCGGCCTTGTTACCGGTTCAGCAAGTTTTTTTCCGTCCTCCGTCACTAATTCCGCCTTCCCGTTTACCATAATGGAGACCTTATCAATCCCTTCCTGCTCCGTTAAAGAAAGGACCAGCGTATTTAAAAGATGTCTGGAAATGATTTTTTCATCTTCAAAACTGCCGTAGACGAATTCATTAAAATTCAATATCACCTCTCCATCGGCAACATCCGGTTCATCAATTAAAGCCACTTCAGGGACAAAATCAGTGAGAAGATTGGATGCAGGCGAAGGTCCTTTTTTAAGTTCATTTACAATCCCGACAATATTATCAGTATCTTTGCTGACCCGTCTTGTTACAGGCACATAATAATAAGAGCTTTCTTCTCCGGCAAGAAAATATACAGTTACTGCCTTTGTATTTGTTATATCCAGTGCTCCCGTTGTATCCATATTGATTCCCTGCGCTCTCGTCAACACATCACCGACGGGAGTGCCTGCCACTGGCATTTCTGTCAACTTTTCGCCGTTAATTCTTAACTGTACTTTCTCAACAGGTTCAAACTGGGTAAGTGTCCAGGTAACAGCTTGTAATATTTTTTGTTCGTCCTTAGCATCATAGTTTTTAAATTCATTGGAAAAATCCACAACAGCCGTATCATCCTTTATATCCACGCTCATTTCTGTTCCCGGAGGCAAAACCGCTCTGAATCCGTCCGGAAGGAGTTCTGCCACAGGTCCGTCCTTAACCAAATATTCAAGTGCCTGTTTTGCTACACTTTTGGTTCCGGGAAGTGCCAGCGTGCGGGGAACAACATAACCATTCTTATCTATCAGGTACAGTTCGGTCATAACTGTTTCTTCTTTAGCATCTTTAGACTTTTTATCCTTTTTTTCCTCTTTGCCGGTTTTCTTGCCTTCTGTTTCACCCTCTTCTGTATATGTCACAGTTGCCGGGGGATCAATTTCTTCCGAAGCACCGTCCAGTATCCCGCATCCGGCAAACAGGACCGCTGATATGAGAGCCGGAAAGAATAATGCTCTTTTCATTTTGGACATAAAATATCCCTCCAAAGACAGTTTGTACTAAATGTATACGAGCCTTTTTAATATTTAGACCGGCTTTTAATAAAAAAATCTTTGACCTCTTTTCTGCCGGAAAACTGCCTGCAAAGAAAATTGCCAAATAAAATAGTCATAATGCCTCCTATCGGAATCCGGCGGTTTTGACATTGGGAAATTTAGAAAAAAATCCGCTGTTTATATACAAAAAGGAGGATTTATGCAGATATGCATAATATCCTCCCTCAATTATCTATGAGATTTTTTCAAAAAAACAGATTCCTGTTGCATTATACAAAACATCCGTTTTCTCCCGCTATAATAATGTCTCCACACTGTCCAGCCGGAAAACCGGTGTCATGCGTTAGCATAATGGCGTCAAACACTATACCGGTGTCCTTCCTTCATTCTGCGACCGGCTGTACTCTTCTTTACCGAGTTTTATTGAAAAGACATTCTTGATTTCTTGTTCAAGCCATTTCGAAGCGATTCTCGTAAACATTTGAACGGAGCCGGTTGTAAAGAAATAATGATGCGGTACATCCCGGCTTTCATTCAACATTTTCTTATAAGACAAAATCGTACTGACTTCCCTGGCCGTTTCCTCTCCGGAGCTAATCACTTCAACGCGGCTGCCCATCACATTTTTTATAATATTCCCCAGCAGAGGATAATGAGTGCAGCCGAGAATCAGAGTATCCAATTCTTTTTCTTTGAGGGAACGGAGCGATTCTGCAACAACCTTTTTGGCCAGGGGCCCCTCATACTCGCCGCTCTCTACTAAAGGAACAAATTTGGGACATGCCAGACTGCTGACTTCAACTCCGGAATTTATCGTTTTAAGAGCCGTTTCATAGGCCCCGCTTTTTACTGTTCCCTCGGTTCCTATCACACCAATATGAAAGTTTTTCGTCACCTTCAAGGCTGCTCTGGCACCGGGAAAAACTACGCCGAGCACAGGGATATCCAATGCGGCGCTAATTTCATCAAGAGCCGCCGCTGTTGCGGTATTACAGGCGATCACAAGCATTTTGATATTTTTTCTTAATAAAAAATTCGTCATTTGCCAGGTGAATTCTTTTACTTCCTCAGGTGCTCTGGGTCCATAGGGACAGCGGGCCGTGTCTCCCAGGTAAAATATTTGCTCATGGGGAAGTTGCCGCATTATTTCTTTGGCAACCGTTAAACCTCCGACACCGGAATCTATTACGCCAATTGGTCTTTTCAAATTACTCGCCTCATTTTGCAGTTCTCCCAAGCCGGAGAACTCGATAATCATAAAACACTTAATTCCCGCTTCTATTTTTTCTGTTTATTTAACTATATATCTACTATTATCTGTTGACTAGTGCTTTGCAACCATATTTTAGGCAACAAAAAAAGCCCAGTACAAAACTGAAGCTAGATTGAAAAACCTTTTCAAAAAGTCGGGAAGACAGGATTTGAACCTGCGACCCCTACGTCCCGAACGTAGTGCTCTACCAAGCTGAGCTACTTCCCGATGATTAGAATATGAATTTTTATCTCACTGGCATTTCAGTGAAGAATTTTGAGCCGATATTTATATAATACTATATTTTTTTTATTTGTAAAGAAAAAAATTTATTATCATGAGAAAAAATTTCACCATAACCACTGCAAAGCGAGCACGGCTTATAACGAACAAGCTCCAAAATCCTCCCTGTATACTTAACTTATCATGATTTTTACATCCTTCATTATGTTTTTCCCTGTTTTACAAATTCAAATCTTCAGGATCGCATTCATAAAAAAATTGACCCGGAATTTCGACAAAGGAAATAGTCTCTAAGCAACAACAAATTCCGGGTCAAAAATGTCAGTGGGTCCCTAGATGTGAAGTAAAGAATATTTTCTCTATTTCAAGTATGTTTGTTAACCATAGATTAAATTACCCGGCACTCATCACCAAAGGGTATTTTATGAAGACAATTATAGGAATATTTTTTCCGAATCCGGGCTCATACCTTCTGTTTCCCGTCGGATCTGCTGCTGAATAAAGCGGTGGCAATCCTTCACTATTTGCCCCTTGTCATTATCTAAGGTGGCTACATGATAAGAATGTTTCAAAAGGGACTTTTCTTTTATTTTCGACCTTACATTACGGATAATAAGGTCTGCATTTTCAGGGGGCACGACATGATCAACCAAAGAGTTCATACATAAAACGGGACATTCTATGTCAGAGAGAATCGAAGACGCACGTTCCATTATTTTTTGCAGCTGATGTATAGCCTTAATGGGCACTTTATGATATACGATTTCATGGACACCTCTTGCCCGGATATCCGGTCTGCTCTCATCAATGAATCTGGGAGTTGTTTTTCCTCTTAAATTCTCATATGCCGGCAAACTTAAAGCGGTATTGATCAGGATAAGGCCGCTTATTTCCGGATATTTGCGGGCCAGCATGAGTGCCAATGTCCCTCCCATTGATTGACCAAGGACAAATATATCTGTGCATTGCTCCTGTAATTGGTGATAACCCTTTTCCAAAGATTCGAACCAATCTTCACCCGTGCAATTCTCCAAATCATAAAAATGAGTGCCGTGGCCCTTTAATCTGGGAGTAAGTACAGAATATCCGTAACCGCCCAGTTTTTCTCCGACTTCGCGGACACTCTGCGGAGTACCGTTAAATCCGTGCGAAATCAGAATACCAACTTCATTTCCTTTTAGAAAAAACGATTCTGCGCCTTTGATGACCTGAAACTTTTCTTCCATTTTACATTCCCCCTGTCTTAGCATTACTTTTACTGCCTCTGCTTGCCTTCCATCAATGATCTATGGTTACTCACAGAAAAACCTCAAAACCGGAATACAAACACATCTTTCAAAAAACAGCCAAAAAACAGAAATAGTCACATTAAAATCTCAGTCTTCATAATTCAAACTATTCTTACATAAATAGTTGGATTAATTCCCGAAATATAGCTTTATCCTGTTGGCTTTTTCTTATTTTATCTCCATTACAATTAAAAGTAATTCCTAGTTTATTGATATGAATAATATATTTTATACTAACACTGAATAGGGGGAAATTGCAATAGTGTAATTTATAAAAAGCCCCGGAACACTTTTTGGCGTTGACGAACCCTTCTCCGGACATTCAGTCTTTCACATTATTCAATTCCTCATTCAGATCTCTAATCCCTTCAACCTCACATGATTGTCTTTTAGAGTCACAAGAATTATGGTTGGATCTGCTTGAAACACTATTTCTTTTTTTAGACTATTCAAAAAACTTTTCAAACCAAAAAAATTGCGGTATCCCCG
>JANWJP010000031.1 GCA_025451895.1 Robertmurraya sp. | reverse complement strand
TGTGCAGACTTCTTTCATGCAACAGTGGAAAGAGGTTTACCGGGATGCAAAGCTGTGGTTTCTGTCCCTGTTTTATTTTATAACCTTTGGTTCCTTTGTTGCTTTTACTGTTTATTTGCCTAATTTTCTCGTTGACAATTTTCAACTCCAACCTGTCGATGCAGGATTGCGGACTGCGGGATTTATTACATTGGCAACTGCCATGAGACCGTTGGGGGGATGGCTTGCTGATAAATTCGATGCTTTTATAATACTTGTCTGTATCTTTTCCGGGATAACCCTTGCCGGCGCACTCCTTGCTTTTTCACCATCCATTGAATTATATACAATCGGTGTGTTAGCAATTGCATTTTGTGCGGGAATTGGCAACGGTACGGTTTTTAAACTTGTTCCCTTCTATTTTTCAAAACAGGCCGGGATTGTGAACGGAATAGTTTCCGCCGTTGGGGGATTGGGAGGATTTTTTCCGCCTCTTGTGCTTGCGGCAGTGAAAAATATGACCGGCCAATACGCCATCGGTTTTATGGCTCTGTCTGAATTTGCCCTTGCCAGTCTTATTATCGTAATTTTTATGTATTATCAGGAAAAAGAAAGGTTGCAATTGGCGAACAAAAAGGGATAATACTGAGCCGGATGATCCGGATAAATGAAAAAAGAGACGGTTTACAGATACATTGTCCGTCTCTTTTTTCTGTTAATTTCTGCGTTCATTTGTCTGTAGCGCTCTTCCCGGGGCTGCTTTTCGATAAATAATGTATTTCCTTTTTAAATATTCAAGGGGGAGGCTGAAAACATGGACAAGTCTTGTGAACGGCCAGACGGCAAAGAGCAGAAATGCCGTAAAGACATGAATTTGAAAGCCGGGAGGGGCATCGGCCATCAGTCCGGCCCGGGGCCGGAAGATTAAAAGTCCCCGAAACCATGGGCCGAGTGTTTCCCGGTAATCGAATGTTCCCCCCGTTGCAGTATATCCGACTGTATTTGTAAAACCTGCCAGCACGACAATTCCCAGCAGAATGAGAGTAAAAAGACCCGTTTTTCCGCCGTTTCTGGTAATTCTTTTATTCGTGGTTCTGCGTATGAACAGGAGCAGTCCGCCTATGACCGTTGCCACTCCTGCTGCCCCTCCAAACCAAATCGCGCCAAAATGATACAGTTCATCAGTAATTCCCAGAGCATCAAAAAAGTTTTTGGGAATTAATATCCCTGCCACATGACCGAAAAAGACAAAAATGATCCCCCAATGAAATAACAGACTGCCCCATTTCAGTAAATTGTCCTTTGAAAGAAATTCACTTGATTTCGCCGACCATCCGAATTGATCGTGATTGTATCGGTATATATGGCCAAGGACAAAAACGGTTAATGCAATATAGGGGAAAATCAGCCATAGAAAATAGTCGCCAAATGTCATTCCGTCTTTCACTCCTTATCCGGCATTTCCTTCGTTTTGAACTTCAATTGGCCTGTTGGTGCCTGACAATCTGTTGAAAGCAGAAAGACAAGCATTTAACAAATGTACATAAGGACTATGGTCTTCTGCCAATTTTGTTTTCAGATTTTCCAGCTGTTTTTTATAAATAAGAAAAATTCTCCGGACTGCCGGTTCTTCGGCAATGGAGGCAAATTCAAGGATTAACGGCAAGTAATCGGGCAGTTCTTTTCCTTCCCTGATAAAAAAACCGGCTTTGGCATATTCCATTTTCAACCTGACAAGAGCCGGGCCCCGCTCCCTGTTGTCCCCAAAAATTCCATAAGTCAAGTACAGGGTTGTATCCGTCCGAAAATCAAATTGTTTCACATAGTTTTCGCACAAAATTTCAAACGGAGTTGACTCAAGATAATGAAAGAAAGTAAGGAAGTCAGTTTTTATTTTCTTGTCAGTGATCAGCCCGGCCACATGTTTATGGTCTTCTTTCCTCCATTCCTCCTGCGGGTATTCCAAAAGCAGTGAACAGAGTCTGAATACCAATCTACATTCTTCCATTATGTTCACCACCTGCCGCTTCATCCCATTGATCTCCAAACATGCGGACGGGATCTGAATCCTGTCTTCCGGAAAAGCAATCAGAGCAGATTTCCATAAAGCCGAATCCGGTTGTTCCCTGTCCGTAATACATATCTCCCGCCTGCTCCCGATGCGATTTAGGAATCACATAGCGGTCATTGTATTTGGCAAGGGCGGACAACTCATACATTTCGACGGCTTGTTCTTCAGTCAGGCCTGCACTTTCCAAAATGGAAATGTCAAAGGACTTGCCGAGATTTCGGCTTCGCATATAACTTCTCATGGCAACCAGTTTACGAAGCACGTTTTTGATCACTTCCGTGTCTCCGGCGCTTAAGAGGTTGGCCAAATATTGAACCGGAATCCTGAATTGATCAATGGCCGGAAAGATGACTTGCGGATCGAGAGAATCCATCATGCCGTTAAAAGCGTTTTGAATGGGACTGAGCGGTGGTATATACCAGACCATTGGCAATGTTCTGTACTCCGGATGGAGGGGCAGGGCAATTTTTTGCTCAATCTCAAGTTTATAAACAGGTGAATGCTGCGCCGCCTCAATCCAATCCTCGGGTATCCCGTCTTTTTTCGCCTGTGCAATGATTTTCGGATCATTGGGATCAAGAAAAATGTTTAGTTGCGCTTCGTAAAGCCCCTTTTTATCTTCACACGATGCCGCTTCTTTCACCTTGTCAGCGTCATATAAGACAATGCCTATATAGCGAAGGCGCCCGACACAGGTTTCTGAGCAAACCGTCGGCTGTCCGTTTTCGATCCGTGGAAAACAAAAGGTGCATTTTTCAGCTTTATTTGTGCGCCAATTGAAATATGTTTTCTTATAGGGACAGCCTGTCGTACAATGGCGCCAGCTCCGGCAGGAATTTTGATCGATGAGGACAATGCCGTCCTCATCCCGTTTATAAATGGCTCCTGAAGGGCAGGAGGCAACACAAGGCGGATTCAGGCAATGTTCGCATATTCGCGGCAAGTACATCATAAAGGTTTGCTCAAAATCCCGGATGACCCGTTCATCAACACCGTCCATATTCGGATCCCGTTTTCCTGTTTTATAAACGCCTGCCAAGTCATCCTCCCAATTTGGCCCCCATTCAATTTTGTCCATATAATCTCCCGTCAGAAGAGATACGGGGCGGGCAACCGGTTGATGGCTTTTTTCCGCACTTTTGATGAGATTGTCATAATCGTACGTCCAAGGCTCATAATACTTGTCAATTTCCGCCATATTTGGATTGTAAAAAAGACTGAGAAGTTTGCCGGCTTTTCCGCCGGCTTTCAGTTCCAGTTTGCCGTTTCTCAGTTCCCAGCCGCCTTTATTTGTATCTTGCTTTTCCCATTCTTTCGGATATCCGATTCCCGGTTTTGTCTCGACATTATTCCACCACATATATTCGGCTCCGGGACGGTTTGTCCACGTATTGTTGCAGGTTACGCTGCATGTATGGCAGCCTATGCATTTATCCAGATTCATCACCATGCCGAATTGGGCTTTAATCTTCAAGCCAATCCACCTCGCTTTTGTCAACCTTTCGAATGAGCACCTGCTCATCGCGCTGGTTTCCCGTCGGTCCGTAATAATTGAAGCCGTAGCTTAATTGGGCATAGCCGCCGATCATTTGTGTCGGTTTGACATGAATCCGTGTCGGACTGTTAAAAGTTCCGCCCCGCTGCTTTGTAATCGTTGAGCCGGGAACATTAATATGGCGCTCCTGGACGTGATACATAAAGATAATCCCCCTTGGCAGCCGGTGGGTAACAACGGCCCGCGCGATGACAACCCCATTCCGGTTGTATATTTCGACCCAATCATTGTCGTCAATTCCCGCCGATTCGGCATCTTCTCTGTTCAGCCAGACATGGGGTCCGCCTCTGAATAAGGTGAGCATCGGCTGCGTATCCCAATAGGTGCTGTGATAGGACCACTTATAATGGGGAGTTAAATAACGCAGCGTTAATTCTTTTCCTTTAACGTCCGGGCGTTTGTCTTTACTGTAAAAGGCAGCTTTTCTGAGCGGTGCCTTGAAAATGGGAAGCTCTTCTCCGAACTCCAGCATTAATTCGTGATCAAGATAAAAATGCTGTCTTCCCGTCAGTGTCCGCCACGGAATAAGCCGATCCACATTGGTGGTAAACGGAGAATAGCGGCGGTTTCCTGTTTCCGTTCCGCTGTAAACAGGGGATGTGATTACTTTTCTCGGCTGAGCGGTGATTTCATCAAAGGACATATGCTCCTCTGCTCTTTCAGAAGCCAAGTCTTTCAGCTTCAGGCCGGTAACGGCTTCCATCGACTCCCAGGCTTTGACAGCCAAAGCTCCGTTCGTAGTGCTTGATAAGGTTAAAATCGCTTCGGCGGCATTTCTTGCTTGAGAAAGGTTGGGATAATCGCGATATTCTTTGCTTTCCTTTGCCGGACCAAGGATATTCATTAAATGCTGGTACTCTTTTCCTGTTTCCCAGCTGATTCCCTTTGTGCCGATGATGTCTTTGATTTTCGGGCCAAGGGCAATGTACTTGTCATAAACTTTTGTGTAATCCCTCTCAACGATGTGAATCTTTGGAAAGTTTTCGCCCGGTTTTAGTTCTGTTGTTCCTTTTGTCCAGTCAGGAATTTTTCCAAACGATTGAGATAACTCCGCCGGTGAATCATGCAGCAGAGGCTCGGTTACAACATCCTTAACCGGTGTTGGAAAATAATTTTTGGCCATTTCTGAAAAACGTTTGGCTAATTTTTTAAATGTATCCCAGTCTGAGCGGCTTTCCCACGGCGTTGCAATGGCCGGATTAAACGGATGAATAAACGGGTGCATATCGGTGCTGCTAATGTCGTATTTTTCGTACCATGTTGCCGCCGGGAGTACAATGTCAGAATATAATCCCGTTCCCTGCATGCGGAAATCAATATTTATTAATAAATCGAGTTTTCCTTCGGGAACATCATCTGAATTTTCAATTTCAGAAACGGCCAATTTTTCCGGACCGGCACCTAAAGTGTGGCCGTGCGTGCCTAAAAGATATTTTAAAAAGTACTCATGTCCTTTGGATGAACTGCCGATCAAATTGGCCCTCCAAACAAACATCGTCCTCGGGAAATTTTCCTTTTTTTCCGGATTTTGAATCGCAAACTGCAATTCTTCCTTTTTGAGCGCTTCAGTGATATATTGAATGGTTTCTTCTGTTGTCCCGGCTCCTGCTTCCTCATGCAGCTTCAAAGGGTTGCGGTCAAATTGCGGATAGGAGGGAAGCCAGCCCAGTTTTACCGCCAGGCTGTTATAATCGGCCGGATGACTGTATCTCGGCTTTTCCACAAGAGGCGAAGCCAGTTCTTCCATATTTATTTCGTCAAAACGCCATTGCCCGGTGGCAAAATAGAAAAAGGAAGTCCCGTTTTGCAGACGGGGAGGACCGCCCCAATCCCGGGCCATGGCAACCGTCTGAAAACCCTCCAGCGGCCGCACTTTTTCCTGGCCGACATAATGGGCCCAGCCTCCGCCGTTTACCCCTTCACAGCCGGTTAACAGAACAAGGTTCAGAATGGTGCGGTAAATGGCATCAGAATGGAACCAATGATTAATTCCCGAACCCATAATAATCATCGAACGTCCTTTACTGTCGATTGCATTTTGGGCAAATTCCCTGGCGATTTGTGCGGCCAGTTTCCGATCCACGCCAGTGATTTCTTCCTGCCACGCAGGGGTGAACGGCGCTTTGTCATTATAGTCTTGCGGATAATCTCCGCTTAAGCCCCTGTTTACACCGGTTTGGGCGAGAAGAAGATCAAATACGGTTGTTACGAAAAGTTCCTTGTTGTTTTTGGTGATTTTCTTAACGGGAACCGCCCGGTGAAGAATTTTTTTGTCGTTATCCGGACCGAAATAAGGAAATTTGACAAGGACTGTGCTGTCTTCACAGCCCAATAAGCTCAGAGCCGGGCGGATATTTTCAAATTGATTGGCTTCATCTTTTAAATGAAGGTTCCACTCTTGTCTATTTTCCCAGCGGTGGCCGATGCTTCCGTTCGGTGCGGCGTAATTTTTTGTTTTTTCATCAAAGACAATCGTTTTCCATTCTCCGTTTGTTACAGGCATGTCTAAATCGCTTGCCCGCAGGAAACGGCCGGTTGCATACCCGTCCCCGCTTTTTTTGAGAGTAATAAGAAAGGGCAGATCTGTGTATTTTTTCACATAGTCCTCAAAGTATTCTGTTCTCTTATCCACATAAAATTCTTTTAAAATAACGTGGGTCATGGCCATCGCCAGCGCTCCGTCCATCCCCGGATTGACCGTTAGCCAGTTGTCCGCGAACTTGACGAATTCAGCATAGTCCGGGCTGATGGCAACAACTTTTGTTCCCCTGTATCTGGCCTCCACCATAAAATGGGCATCGGGAGTTCTCGTTTGCGGGAGATTCGAGCCCCATATAAGCAAATAGCCGGAATTATACCAATCAGAGCTTTCCGGAACATCGGTTTGTTCTCCCCATACTTGCGGCGAGGCGGGAGGCAGGTCGGCGTACCAGTCATAAAAACTCAGCAGTGGCGCCCCGAGCAGATTTAAAAAACGGGCTCCGCCCGCGTAGCTGACCATCGACATGGCCGGAATTGGGGAAAAGCCGAAAATCCGATCCGGGCCGTATTCGCGGAGTGTATAAATTAATTGCGCGGCAATCATTGTTTCGGCTGTATTCCAGTCAATGCGGACAAATCCCCCTTTGCCCCGCGCACGTTTATAGCAGGCCGCTTTTTCCGGATTTTCGGAAATGTTTTTCCACGCCTCAACCGGATCATTTGTTTTTTGATATTCTTCTTTCCAAAGTTCGAGTAATGTCCTGCGTATATACGGATAACGGATTCTGTGCGGGCTGTATATGTACCATGAAAAAGACGCGCCCCTTGGACATCCTCTCGGCTCGTATTCCGGTATATCGGCTCCTGTCGTCGGGTAATCGGTTTGCTGGGTTTCCCAAGTAATAATTCCGTCCTTTACATGCACCTTCCAGCTGCAGGAGCCTGTGCAATTGACCCCGTGAGTCGTTCTGACAATTTTGTCATGCTGCCATCTGTTCCGGTAATATTTTTCCGCTTCTCTTGAATGAGGGGTTATGGAACTGTGATCGGTGATTTCCTCTGTTTTTCCGAAATACTTTATTTTTTGCAAAAGAGGGGGAATTTTTCTGCCCATATCACTTCCTCCTATTTCCTTTTCCTTTATTCTTTGTTAATTTTCCGGAAGTTATTAGTAACAGGGTGGAAATATTTTCTCCGCTGAAAATCGTACTTTCATCCCGGATAGTTTCCCCATTTTAATAAGGGCAGAAATTGCCATTGAATAAGAACGTATATTCGGTTAAAATGAAGAATAGACTAAAGGAACAAATGTTCCGGGTTCTTTTTACGGATAATGTTAAAGGGTGAAGACAAATGATCGACTACGGTAAAATGCCGCAAAAGAAAATCTTATGTGTGGATATGAGGAGTTTTTATGCAAGCTGTTCGGCGGTCATGCTTGGTCTCGATCCGCTTGAGTGCTATTTGGCGGTTGTCGGCGACAAGGAGCGTCAGGGAAGCGTCGTTCTTGCGGCATCGCCAAAATTAAAAAAGGAATTCGGCATTAAGACCGGCTCGCGGAGATTTGAAATTCCCGATGATCCCCGGATTATAATAGTCAATCCGAAAATGGGAACTTATATGAGGATTTCCGTGGAAATAACCCGGGTTTTTCATCGTTATGTTCCAAAGGAAGCCATCCATGTATACAGTGTGGATGAAAGTTTTATCCAAGTGGACGGCACGGATAAGCTATGGGGGGACGTGTGGACCATTGCAAAAAAAATCAGGGAGGACATTGAACGGGAATTTCAGCTTCCCTGTGCTGTCGGGATTGGCCCCAATATGCTTTTGGCAAAGCTTTGCCTTGATTTAGAAGCAAAGAAGAAAGGAATTGCCGAGTGGACGTATGAGGATGTTCCGAAAAAGCTTTGGAAGGTTTCCCCTTTAAGCAAAATGTGGGGAATCGGCCGCCGTCTTGAAAAGACTTTAAACAGCATGGGGATTTTCAATGTCGGTCAGCTGGCCCGTTATGATTTAAATCTCCTTGAGAAAAAATTTGGAATCATGGGAAATCAACTTTATTACCATGCCTGGGGAATCGATCTTTCCGAGATTGGCGCGCCGATTATTGAAGGACAAATCAGTTTCGGCAAAAGTCAAATTCTTCTCCGTGATTACAAAGAAGAGCATGAAATCAAGCATGTGATTTTGGAAATGTGCGAGGAAGTGGCAAGACGGGCCCGGACTCACCGTAAGGCAGGCCGGACCGTTCACTTCGGCCTCGGGTACAGCCGTGATGAATTCGGGGGCGGTTTTTACCGTTCAAAAACCATTGATCAGCCGACAAATATTACAATGGATATTTATCAAATTTGCCTGGAGATTTTTGAAAAATTTTATGATGGCCGGACTGTAAGGCAAATTTCTGTTTCTTTGGCCAATATTGTTGATGATAATGAATTCCAACTGGATTTATTTGAGCCGGATCGCTGGAAAAAAAGGGAACTGGGCTACACGATGGATCAGATTCGCCGCAAATTCGGCCCGGCTGCTTTATTGAGGGGTGTATCCTATACAATGGCGGGAACGGCAAGGGAAAGGGCAAAACTTGTCGGCGGCCATAAAGCGTGAAGCCGGAAATGCCCGATGATTTGTTTATAAATTGCAGAAAAACGTTTTAAAACAGGCGGAGCCAAGCCGTCCGTTCCGGGCTTTTGCTTGCGTCATTACGGGAACGGGGTGGGAGAGGCGGTAAAACTGCAATAACGGCTGTTTTTTGTTTTTTGTTTTTTGAACGCAAATGCAAATAAAGAAGGGAATATCTTCAGTCAAAAAATATGATAAAGGGGGTGCGCCCGGTTAATTTTTCATTTGCCGCAACTCAGCTTTCGGAACTGAAAGTTAACCGGTTCAAAAATGATTCGCGATCGGGGAAAAATAAAATGGACATCGCTGATGCTTCCCGAACATGTTAAATTGCTGAGAGAATGGGTGAAGGAGGACAGGCGGGAAGCATGCAGGGAAATAGATGAGCAGTATCTGGAAGTGATGAATGAAAGGATTTTTGAAGCGTTTGAATTTGGAAAAGCGATTACCGTCACCTATTACCAAAGGGGAGTCTATGAAAATTTTACAGGCAAAATTTGTTCCTGGGATGAATTGAACAGAAAGCTGCATCTTGCCGGCGGGAAGGACGGCGGTGAAATCAGAAAAATTCCCCTTGCAGCCATTGCCGATGTGCAACTGGAAGAGTAGTCCGCCGAAATTTAAGCGGAAAGAAGGGATAAGCGTGATTGTCACAAGCGTCAGCAGGGAAAGGAAATTTTCTGCTGACTGTCACATTGACTTTACTGTTTTTTTTCGTAAACACAGTCGTGCAGAAATTCATCAATCATTTTTTCATATTCTGCGCTGTTCTCGTTAAATGATTGGGCATGCACTCCATTTACGGCCAGGAACAATTTTTTCGGGCCTTTTTTTTGATCGTAAAGTTCCTTAGTCATTGACGGCAAAACATAGTCATCTTTTTGGCTGTGAATAAAAAGAATGGGTTTTTTTATGCGGTCAATAACGGAGATTGGCGAAACATCACGGAGGGAGTAATTTTCCCGGAGTTTAATGAATAAATCAGCAACAGGCAAGATGAGTTTTGGCGGGATTTTCAGCCCTTTTTTTATCCGATAGGCAAGCTGTTTTTCAAAATCGGAAAAAGGACAATCTGCAATATAAAAATCTGCGCCGTCTTCAATCATTCCCGCGTAAAGAAGGAGGGTGGCAGCACCCATCGATTCTCCGTGAATGCCGAGAAAAAGTTCCGGTCCGGCGTCTTTTTTCAGCCAGTCAACTACTGATTTCAAATCAAATTTTTCGTAATGTCCGTAGCTGGTCGTTATACCGCCTGATTCGCCATGCCTCCGGTGATCATAGATAAGGCAGTTAAATCCTCTTTTAAGAAATAAATTCATGTATTTAACCGAATTCGTTTTATTTTCGGTAACACCGTGGCAAAAGATCATATATTTATTTGTTTTGTGGGGCTCGAAAATAACGGCCTTAAGATGATAACCGAAAGAGGACGGAATTAAAATTTCCCGTTTTGGCAGATTGATAAGCCCGGCTGGATTTAATCTTCCTGCTTCCAGCTCCCTGTGCAGGATCAAATCATCATCCTTTTTTTTAAAAAACATAATGCGGTTTGAAAGAAAAACCCCGAATGAAGCAAAAAGCAAGAGGAGTTTAGAAAGTATGCGCAGGGTCTTTCTCATAATATCTCCTCCAATCCTTGCTTTATATATATTGTAACATCAGAAAAAACAGAAGCTGCTGAGGGACGGCGAAATATATTTGCGGGCCTGAAAATGGTATAATAATGGAACAACGGTATGGAGAGGGATTCATATGATAAAAAGAAAAACGGCTGCAGTAAAGAAAAATAAGGAAGAAAAACCGGTTACATTGGGGGATTTGCTCAACGATAATTTGAAAAAAGAGTTGACAGAACAGAAACAAAAACTAATGGCCGAAGAAAAAAGAAAAAAAGCGGCAGAAGCGGAGAAAAAACGGGAGGAACGAAGACGGAAAGAAAAAAACAAAACCTTTGCCGAACTCCTTGAAGAAAGCGACTTAAACTGGAAGGATTTCAAATGACCAAAAAAATGACAGGAAACATCCTGTCATTTTTTTCATTTACTTTCATTTATTTTCGTTTTTTGCGGTGCCTGTCACCGAGAATAATGTGCGAAAGGAAAGATATTATTGTCTGCCGTTTACGGCAGCGAGCCATTCCGTTAAATAATGATATTTTTTGCTGTATTTTCTTAGTTTTGTTTTGATTTCCCAAGCTTTTCCGGTAATGATGATGCGATTTTTGCAGATAATTATTTTCATTCCCAATCTCCTCCAAAATAACTGTGGTAGAATATATGAATGCGCAGTGATGAAATAGAACAGGAGTGAACGGGAAATGAGTGGTTTAGGTGAAAAAACGATTAAAACAGAGCAGATTTTCTCCGGAACAGTGGTCAACCTGCAAGTGGATGAGGTGATGCTTCCAAATGGAAAGACATCGAAGCGGGAGATCGTGAAACATCCCGGAGCGGTTGCCATTATTGCCGTAACACCGGAGAAAAAAATCGTCCTCGTTGAGCAATACCGCAAGGCCATGGAACGGGTGCTTGTGGAAATACCGGCCGGAAAGTTGGAAAAAGGAGAGACGCCGTATAACACGGCGATGCGGGAGTTGGAAGAGGAGACGGGTTATGGATGTGACAGCCTGAACTTAGTGACTTCTTTCTATACTTCACCCGGTTTTTCCGATGAGATTGTTCATGTTTATGAGGCCAAAAATCTTTATAAAAAAGAAAACCCCGCCGGATTGGACGAGGATGAATTTGTCAATGTTATGG
>JANWJP010000030.1 GCA_025451895.1 Robertmurraya sp. | reverse complement strand
TTGTTTCGGCTCCTAACTCCTCGGTCGTTTCAGTCCCCGCTTCAATCCAAAATGCGGATTTTCCGCGCGGCCTTCCAACGCCTGTCGGAGTTAAACAGTCGCCTCAACATTTCTTGAGGTGACGTATGATTTGTTTAGTTTTCAAAGAACAATTTCAGCCTCATTCGTGAGGCGACTTAACAAATATAACATCTCTTCAATGTAAAGTCAATACAACCTGCTTAGTGTAAATTTTTCCTTTTTAGTCGTCTTAAAATTAATAAAACAGCTGTTAAAAGCTGTTCATAGTTTTTTTTCGACAATCGGAGCATAATTATAAAAATATCATAGTGTTATTGTGGTATTTAATAGTTACCCGAAGCTTTCTTTTCTTTTATTAAATAATCTTGTCCTTGTTGTGCATCTGTTTGTCTCAAAAGGGTAAGAAGTCTCCGGAGCATTTTTTCATCCAACTTGCCACGGGACTCAAGTTTTATTTGCTCCAAAATCCTGATTAATCTTTTTTGGGGATTTGACGGTGAATTTGCCGACGAATTTTTTTGTAAGAACGCATCGGCTATAGCGATAATCTTGGCAAATGGGTGAATTTTTCCGTACAGATTACCGAAAGGGTAGCCGCTGCCGTCCAAACGCTCATGATGTTGAATAATGGCCATTTTTGCTTCATCTGATAACAGACAATTATTTTTCAACATTTTGTAACTATAAATCGGATGATGGGAAAACTCATTATGCACACTTGTTGTCAGCGAAACCAATTCACCAGGAGGAACCATTGCCATTCCGCAGTCACAAAGACAGGCTGTCAGCACTAATTGTGTTACTTCTTCTTTGTCAAAATGAAGAGCTTCTCCGATACAGGCGCATAAGAAAGTGAGCCACACACTGTGCTCAAAAAACGATTCGTATTTCACAGGAAGTTCGTGCAGGATCACAAGAGACTGTTCCTCCTTCAATTTTGACAGGGGATGAATAATGGATCTGATCCTTGAAATATTAACCGGAAGTCCTGATTGCCATTCTGCGAATTCATTGTGGTAATCTTCGGCCACTTTCCCGAATAAATGTGAAAAAGATCGTTTCTTTTCTTTTCGCTGTTCAAACCTGACAAGACTATTATGTATAAACTCTGTTCCGTCGGAAAGATACCTTTCCACTCTGACTTTCTTAATTAAAAAAGCTTTTAATATATCAATAATTTCCGAAGTCACAACTGTTTTCTTGCGGACAAGAGGATGACCGGCTCCACAATAAATATTTTCAGAAATAATACAGCCTTCCTGGAGATCTTCTATTCTGATTTTCACCGGCTTCACCCTTTTTTAGGTCTTTTTTACTATTTTACATGATTCCCTGTTTTCTTTCAATATCTTTCAAAAACCTTTTAAAATAGAAGTTTTGCGATTTATTTCAAAAATAGAGTAAATACAAATAGTTATATAGTCCTATGTGTTATTACCCAAAAACAAAAAAGCTGCGATGTCCGGTAACAAATGCAGACATGCAGCTTTTTCATTATCAGTCTCTATTCTTCCCGAATTTCAGTGTTTTTTTCCGGTTCTGTTTCAGATCCTTCAAGTATTTCTGTTTCGTCTTCGTTGGCATCCTCTTTTTCGACTTTGGCCACAGTTGAAACATATTCATCATCACTGAGCCGGATCAGTTTGACGCCCTGTGTATTTCTTCCCATGACAGAAATATCGCTGACAGCGATTCGAATCAGAACGCCTTTTGTTGTTATCACCATCAGGTCTTCTTCTCCGGTTACCACCTTCATGGCAACAAGCGGGCCGTTTTTCTCGGTAATGTTGCATGTTTTAATTCCTTTTCCTCCGCGGCCCTGAATGCGGTATTCTTCTTCCCTTGTTCTTTTTCCGTAACCATGCTCGGTGACAGTCAGAATTTCGGAATTTTCTTCAAGCACTTCCATTCCGATTACCTCATCGCCCGGATCAAGGGTGATTCCTTTTACACCTGTTGCCGTGCGGCCCATTGAACGAACATCCGATTCAGGGAAACGAATTAACACGCCGTTTTGGGTACCGATAATGATATGCTTGTTTCCGTCCGTTAATCGGACCGAAATGAGTTCATCGCCTTCACGCAAATGGATAGCAATTAAGCCATTCGTCCGGATATTTGCAAAAGAAGAGAATGGTGATCGTTTGCATAATCCGTTCTTCGTTGTGAAGAATAAATACCAGTCTTCCACTAATTTTTCCACCGGAATGATGGCGTTGACCCATTCGCCTTTTTCAAAGCTGAGAAGGTTCACAATCGGAATCCCCTTTGCCGTTCTTGAAAACTCGGGGATTTCATAACCCTTAAGTTTATAAACCTTTCCTTTATTGGTAAAGAAGAGGACCGTGTCATGAGTGCAAGTAGTGATTAAATGCTCGACAAAGTCATCTTCGTTAGTTCCCATTCCCTGAACTCCCCGGCCGCCACGAAGCTGGGTGCGGTAGGTGGAAACAGGAAGCCGTTTAATGTAGCCGTTGTGGGTCACAGTAATAACAATATTTTCACGGGGGATTAAGTCTTCATCCTCGAAATCTTCCACCCCGCCGTGTACAATTTCTGTGCGCCTTTCATCATTATAACGTTCTTTAATTTCCGTTAATTCTTCACGGATGATTTCCAATACTTTTTCTTCATCAGCTAAAATTGCTTTTAATTCTGCGATAAGGGCAACAAGTCCCTGATACTCCTCCTCAATTTTTTCGCGCTCAAGACCTGTTAAGCGCTGGAGGCGCATATCGAGGATCGCCTGGGCTTGTTTTTCCGATAAGTTAAACTGCTCCATCAAGCCTTGCCGGGCAATATCCGTTGTCCGGGAGCTGCGAATCAAATTGATGATAGCATCAATATGGTCAAGAGCAATGCGCAAACCTTCTAAAATATGGGCCCGTGCTTCTGCTTTGCGCAGTTCAAATTCTGTTCTCCGTCTGATGACAACCTGCTGATGCTCCAAATAATGACGCAGACAGTCTTTTAAACTTAAAACTTTAGGCTCACCGTCTACAAGGGCCAGCATATTAATACTAAAAGTCGTTTGCAAAGCAGTTTGTTTGTACAAATTGTTCAAAATTACATTGGCATTTGCATCCTTGCGCACTTCGATAACGATCCGCATTCCTCTCCTGTCTGATTCATCACGGAGATCGGTAATGCCTTCAATTTTCTTTTCCCTGACCAGTTCGGCAATTCTTTCAATCAGTCTTGCTTTATTCACCTGATAAGGGATTTCTGTAATAATAATTGCTTCTTTTCCGTTCTTTTTCTGTTCAATTTCAGCCCTGGCCCTGATCGTGATGGAGCCGCGGCCGGTTTCGTAAGCTTTGCGGATGCCGCTTCTGCCAAGAATTAATCCGGCTGTCGGAAAATCGGGACCCGGAATTAACTCCATTAATTCAGGAGTGGTAATATCTGGATTTTTGCTCAGCGCCAAAAGCCCGTCGATGATTTCCCCGAGTTGGTGAGGCGGGATATTCGTAGCCATTCCGACCGCAATGCCCTGTGTTCCGTTGACAAGCAAGTTGGGAAAACGGGCCGGCAATACAACAGGCTCTTTTTCTTCACCGTCATAGTTCGGCTGAAAATCAATGGTATCTTTATTAATATCCCGCAACAGCTCCATGGCGATTTTGGACATCCGCGACTCTGTATAACGCATCGCGGCAGCTGAATCACCATCTACAGAACCGAAGTTTCCGTGTCCGTCCACAAGCATATAGCGATAGTTAAAATCCTGCGCCATCCTGACCATTGTTTCATAAACGGCCTGGTCACCGTGGGGATGGTACTTACCAATAACGTCTCCTACAATACGGGCCGACTTTTTGTACGGCTTATCGGCAGTAATCCCCAAATCATACATGGCATAAAGGATACGTCGGTGCACCGGCTTTAATCCGTCGCGGACATCCGGCAGGGCACGGGAGACAATAACACTCATGGCATAGTCCAAAAACGACTTCCGCATGGTTTGACTAATATTCACTTCTTCTATATGAGAATTGGGTGTCTCAGACATTCATGGAACCTCCTCTTTTTAACTAATCCGGCAAAAATAAGCGAAGGAAACGGATAATTTTAAAAAGGATAGTGGTCTTGCCAGCTATCCTTCTTTAATCAGATGTCCAGATTCTCGACATAGCGGGCATTTTTCTCAATAAATTCACGCCGCGGTTCGACTTTATCTCCCATTAGAATTTCAAAGGTTTCATCCGCATCAATAGCATCATCCAACGTAATCTGGAGCATCGTTCTTGTTTCCGGATTCATCGTTGTTTCCCAAAGCTGTTCCGGGTTCATTTCCCCGAGACCCTTATACCGTTGAATATTTGGTTTCGGTGATTCATCCATACTTGCCAGGATTTCTTCAAGTTCTTTTTCACCATAAGCGTATTCGACTTTTTTCCCTTGCTGAATCTTATAAAGAGGGGGTTTGGCAATATAAATATAACCCGCATCAATAAGAGGCCTCATATACCTGTAGAAAAAGGTTAATAATAAAGTTTGAATATGAGCCCCGTCCACATCGGCATCCGTCATGATGACAATTTTATGATAACGGGCTTTGGATATATCAAACTCTTCACCAATCCCTGTCCCGCAAGCGGTAATAATAGCCCGGACTTCATTATTGGAAAGAATTCTGTCCAAACGGGCTTTTTCAACATTTAAAATTTTACCTCTTAACGGAAGAATAGCCTGGAAATAACGGTCTCTTCCTTGCTTTGCAGAACCACCTGCAGAATCTCCCTCAACGATAAACAGTTCGCTGATGGAAGGATCTCTTGAAGAACAGTCAGCAAGTTTTCCGGGTAAATTGGAAATTTCAAGGGCGCTTTTCCGCCTTGTCAATTCACGTGCCTTTTTGGCCGCAATCCGCGCTCTGGCAGCCATCATTCCTTTTTCAACAATTTTTCTGGCCACTGATGGGTTTTCCAACAGGAATTTTTCAAAATGACCGGAGAAAATTGTATCCGTTACTGCCCGGACTTCCGTGTTCCCCAACTTTGTTTTTGTTTGCCCTTCAAATTGGGGATTCGGATGTTTAATGGATACAATTGCAGTTAATCCTTCACGAACATCTTCTCCGGAAAGATTCTGTTCATTTTCTTTGATAAGACCGCATTTTCGTCCGTAATCATTAATGACCCGGGTCAGTGCCGCTTTAAAACCCGCTTCATGCGTTCCGCCTTCATAGGTGTGAATATTATTGGCGAAGGAATAAATATTTTCCGTATAACCGTTATTATATTGAATGGCTATTTCAACACTGATTCCGTCTTTAACGCCTTCGATAAAAATCGGTTCTTCATGAAGCACTTCTTTCGTTTTGTTTAAATGCTCCACATACGATTTAATTCCGCCCTCATAATGGTAAACATTGCGTTTGTTTTCATTCCGTTTATCTTCAATGGCAATGGTCAGGCCTTTATTTAAAAAAGCCAGCTCTCTGATTCTTGTTGCCAGGATTTCATAATCGAATTCGGTTGTATCCGTGAAAATTTCCGGATCGGGCCAAAACCGGGTTGTTGTGCCGGTCCGATCTGTATCACCGATGATTTTTAAATCAGCACTTGGAATTCCGCGTTCGTACTTTTGATAATAAATATGGCCGTCGCGATGAACGTACACTTCAAGCGTCTTGGACAGTGCATTAACGACAGACGCACCCACACCGTGCAAACCTCCGGAAACCTTATACCCTCCGCCTCCGAATTTTCCTCCGGCATGGAGAACAGTCATGATAACCTCGACGGCAGGTCGTCCCATTTTTTCATGAATACCTACAGGAATTCCCCGGCCGTTATCCTTTACGATAATGCTGTTATCCTCTTCAATGATTACTTCAATTTCTGTGCAATAACCCGCTAATGCTTCATCAATACTGTTATCAACAATTTCCCAGACTAAATGATGGAGTCCTCTGCTGCCGGTAGAGCCTATATACATTCCCGGCCGTTTGCGGACAGCCTCAAGACCTTCTAAAACCTGAATCTGACTTTCATCATAGGATTGTCCTTGAACTGTCTTTTGCTCCATTGTCACAACAATCACCTACACTTTCTATTTGACTGCTATTCGATCTATTGAAGAAAACTTGGCTTTCGGAAAGTCAAGCTGTTATCTCAAAATCCAACAAATACCGGTTCACTAAGTCCCCGCAGAATGTATCGTCAGTTCTTCGTTCATTGGTTTCATCACACGTTTTTTTATTGTCCCGGAAGAAAGGGGAGAGCAGTATATATTGTTCTTTGTGATTACAATGGATTTAAAGGCCGGATTTCGTTTCGACTTTTTTATTTCTGCCAACACCCATTCCATGTCTGACGAAGAATTCAAACTGTCTTTATCAACTATGGCAACAATATCTTTTGCTTTAATCAGGGCTGTGTTTCCGAGATGAATAAACAACATTATCACCTCATTGGATCTTTTCCATGACTCCTTCATGGACACGGAAGGTGGAAGCTTCCTTTAATGTTTGGTGATCGATGCCATCAACACTGGTGGTTGTGACAAAGGTCTGTACTTTTCCCTGAATAGTATTCAATAAATGGGATTGACGGTAATCATCTAATTCGGAAAGAACATCATCCAATAATAAAATCGGATATTCTCCAATTTCTTTTTCAATCAGTTCGATTTCCGCAAGTTTTACTGATAATGCCGTCGTCCGCTGCTGTCCTTGAGAACCAAATGTCTGAACATTTCTGCCGTTCACATAAAAAAGAAGATCGTCACGGTGGGGACCAAATAAGGTTGCTCCTCGTTCTATTTCCTTAATTTTCATTTTAGCAAATTTATTTTCGAATACTTCTACCATTTTCGTCAAATCTTGTTCTTCTGATACCTCAACAGAAGGTTTATATACAATTTTCAGCGTTTCCAGCCCCCGGGAAATGCCCCGGTGAATGGGTAATGCACATTGTTCAAGCATATGAATAAATTCAAATCGTTTATTAATAATTTTGACAGCTGCATGAATAAATTGTTCCGTCAAAATTTCCAGCATGGTTTCATCTGTTGTTTTTTTGGTTTGCAGAAGTTTTAGAAGGTGATTCCGCTGCTGAAGGATTTTTTGATATTGGCTGATGTCATGCAGGTAAACAGGGGAGATTTGGCCAATCTCCATATCAATAAAACGACGCCTTACTTGAGGGCTCCCTTTTACCAGTTGGAGATCTTCAGGCGCAAACATGACAACATTTAAATTTCCTACATATTGACTGAGTTTTCGCTGCTCAATATGGTTTAATTTTGCTTTTTTTCCTTTTTTTGATATGACTAAAGACATAGGAACAGGGCCATGTCTTTTTTGGGCCCTGCCTTCTATTTTAGCATAATCTGCATCCCAAAGGATCAGTTCTTTATCATTTGCCGTCCGATGTGATTTGGCCATTGCCAGAACATAAATTGATTCCATCACATTCGTTTTTCCTTGAGCATTTTCACCAAGAATAACATTGACTTTATTTTCAAATTCAATATCCAACTTTTTGTAATTTCGATAATTTTGCAAAATTAAATGCTCAATATACATACCTTTACATCCTTTTAACCAGGCTTTAACATGTTTTGCGGAGTTTCCTGAAAATCATTTTTATTTTAAGAGGTTTCAAATAATAATGCAGCCGCCCATTCGGTTTGACTGGCTTTTTCAACCCCGGAAAACAAAAATTTTTGAAAATAACATTCAAAAAAAGCAGTTCAAGGCCGATCCTGCTTTTTTTCAATGACAAAAGTTCCGAAACCGGGAAGTTCTATGTTGTCCCCAACTCTTAATTTTCTGCCCCGGCGCCGGTCCTCTTCACCGTTAATAAAAACCGGATGTTCGCTTAAAAACCATTTTGCCATTCCGCCGGAGTCTATAATATCCGCCAATTTTAAAAATTGACCCAAAGTAATATGATCACTGCTGATTTGTACCTTTTTCGGCATTCTTTCACTCTTTCCCTTTAAAAATATCTATATCTTTTATTTTACTAAACATTTTGCAATTAAACAAAATAGACAAATAAGCGTGCTGTTTAATTTTAAAAATGGTGAATATTCCTACATTAGAGTTATATGTTTTTTATTTGAAAATAACTGTTCTATAAAATTAATGGCACTTTTCAAAAAAACAAATATTAATAATCGTTCTTTTTCTGTTCCGGGAATTAATTTAAGTGTTTCTATTTTCAGTTTTGTTTAATAATATGAAATGGCCGGAAATGCAATACATAAAAACAGACTGTTCTTATAAAAGAGAGGAGGCAGGACACACCATATACAATATCCGAATCTATTCTAAAAAACTGTATATGGTGTGTCCAGGCCCGTTTCTCCCGGAACAGCCTGTTCAATAAAACATACTGTTTATTTTTGTTCGGAAAATATCCCGCTTTTTTAATATGTCCTGACCGGCAAAATCAGCTGCAAAATGGAATCATCATTGATTGGTTCTATAACAAACGGTCTCATCGCTCCGGTGAAGCTGATTTTAATATCCGTTCCTTCCAAAGCTTTCAATGCTTCAAGCACATATTTTGCACTAAAAGAAATTTTTAAATCTTCTCCTTCAACTGATTGGCATTGAAGTTCTTCTGTAACCTTTCCAATTTCCGGGCTGTTGGAAGAAATTTCGATTGTATGATCTCCCAATGTTGTACATCTTACTACATTATTGCGGCTTTCCCGTGCCAGCAGCGAAGCCCTGTCGATGGAATGGAGAAATTCCTTTGTATTAATAATGACATTTGTTTTACTGTCAGCAGGGATAAGCCGGGAGGTATCAGGATAATTTCCTTCCAGCAATCTGGAGAAAAATAATAAATTTTTTGCTTTAAATAAAATCTGATTTTCAGTGATTACAATTTTAACCGGATCATTGCTGTCATCAAGAGTCTTATATAATTCATTCAGACTTTTGCCCGGAATCACAATATTATACGTTTTATCTGTTTCACATTTTACCTGCGCTTTTCTGAATGCAAGACGGTGACTGTCCGTTGCGACACAAATTAATTCATTATTGGCGATCCGCCAGTTTACTCCCGTTAAAATCGGACGGGTTTCAGATGTGGCAACGGCAAAAACAGTCTGGCGAATCATGTTCTTTAATAAATCAGTCGGAACAGTAATCACATTGTCTTCCACAATTTGCGGCAAATGAGGATATTCATCGGCATCCTGGCCAATTAAATTAAATTCCGATTTTCCGGAACGGAGTATTGCCTGAAATTGATTTTGTAATTCAAATTCCACGTAATCGGTAGGAAGTTTCTTAACAATTTCTCCAAAGTATTTTGACTGCAGAACAATAGCTCCGGTTTCTTTTATTTCGACAATTTCATCGCCTTCTTCTTCCCTTGGAACAAATGATTCTATTGAAATATCCGAATCACTGCCTGTTAAAGTAACACCTTGTTCTGAAGCTGTAATTTTAATGCCCGTTAAAATAGGAATGGTTGTTCTGCTTGTTACAGCTTTCATAACGTCTTGAACACTTTGAACAAGGCGTTCTTTTTGGATTGTAAATTTCATTTCTAATCCTCCGCTTTGTGATTTAAATCTATTATTTATTAATTATTTTATAAAAAAAATAGTAATAATAATAGTAGGGGTTGTTAACATGTGGATAACCGTATTTTACAAAGGAAACACAGTCTGCCCCCATGTGGACAGACTGTGTGTAACTTGTGCCGGGTTATCCCCTGTTATTCACAGGTGCCTATGTTTTAAGTATATCTATAATTTCTTTAACCTGTCTTTTTAACTGCGGATCAGATTCAAGCAATCTGGAAATTTTCTCATGTGCGTGAATAACGGTAGTATGATCCCGTCCGCCAAATTCCTCGCCAATTTTCGGTAAAGAGAAATCTGTCAGTTCCCGTGACAAGTACATTGCAATCTGTCTAGGAAACGCGATAGATTTGGTGCGTTTTCTTGCTTTAAAATCCTCCAGCTTTACATTAAACTGTTCCCCGACAACGCGCTGGATATCAAGAATGGTAATGACTTTCGGCTTTGAAGTCGGAATAATGTCTTTTAATGCTTCAGCTGCCAAATCAGCATTAATGTCTTTATTAATTAAAGAGGAATAGGCAACTACCCGGATTAAAGCTCCTTCCAATTCGCGAATGTTAGAGTCTATTTGATTGGCAATATAAAGCATGACTTCATTGGGAATATCCAGTCCGTCCGCCTTGGCTTTTTTTCTCAGTATGGCAATTCTCGTTTCCAGGTCGGGGGGAGTGATGTCCGTCATCAACCCCCATTCAAATCTTGAACGCAGTCTGTCTTCCAGTGTCGGAATTTCTTTAGGGGGACGGTCACTGGAAATGACGATTTGTTTATTTTCATCGTATAACGTATTAAAAGTATGGAAAAATTCTTCCTGAGTTGATTCTTTTCCGGCCAAAAATTGAATATCATCTATCAGGAGGACATCCACTTTACGGTATTTGTTCCTAAAATCTACTGCTTTATTATCCCGGATGGCATTAATAAATTCATTTGTAAACTTTTCTGATGATAAATATACAACTTTTGCAGACGGATTGTGTTCAAGAACATAATGACCGATCGCATGCATTAAATGGGTTTTTCCAAGTCCGACGCCGCCATAAATGAACAGGGGATTATAGGCTTTTGCCGGTGCTTCTGCCACTGCCAGGGAGGCGGCATGGGCAAAACGGTTGCCGGAGCCGATGACAAAGGTATCAAAAACATATTTGGGGTTGAGCATATTCACCGGTAGCTCAGTGTGATCCTTTTTGTCATTTTTATTGTTTTGTGGCGGTTCATCCTCTTCTAAATCCGTTTGACTTTGCGGAATTATGAATTTAACACCCAGTTCTTCTCCGGTAATTTCATATAAGATTCCGGAGATCAGCCCGGAATAACGCTCTTCCAGCCAGTCTCTGGCAAACTCATTGGGAGCTATAATAATCAGCGTATTTCCGTCCAGTGAATGGGCGGAAGTCGATTTTAGCCATGTTTCAAAACTCGGTTTGCTGATTTTCTTTTCAATGCTGGCCAGAGCACTATTCCAAAGATCCGCAATGTTTTTCAAAGGATTTCCCTCCTTCATTTCATATTAAAAAATAAATTTACAGGGGGCAGTTGCCTCTTCCATTCATAATTTAGTGATTTTATATATTTAAACGGGCAGGTAAAAATGAATAAAGATCAAGATTTGTGGAAAAACATATAATTAAGATCAAAAAAGGGATTTCGACAATATTCACTGCTTGTGGACAATTTTTATAAACAGGAGTGAATAAGGTATCCACAAAATATCCACATATTGTGGATAAACTAATTATCCACAATAGATAATCCAGAATGAAAACACAACTATAATATCAGATATTTCTTAGTGTTGCAATGGTTTTTGTCCATTTATCCACAAGTGTTACAGACTGTTAACATTAATTGTCCACAGGTTATGGATTTGTGAAAAAACTGTCTATACGTGTTGTGGATAATTTAAAAGTTTGTCGAAAGTTATTCACAAGTGGATAAACAAGGTGCGGCTTAGTGTCAGGAAAGGATTATTCTTTTATCCGGGGGCCGGTTTCAGGAGAAAAAATTGGTCAAAGAGGAAGAAATTTTTTTAAGTCATGGAAATTTTATTGATTGAGA
>JANWJP010000029.1 GCA_025451895.1 Robertmurraya sp. | reverse complement strand
GCCAGGTCCTTTTCGATAAGGGGACTTTTTTCATGTTCTTCCGGAAGCCGTCCCAGCAGTGCCTGCAACTGGAGAATTTCTTCCGGCAAGGAAACCGGCTTCATGTACATGGCATCACTCCTCAAATGTTGGGTACGGTTTACATGACCATGAGATAGATTTGTTTTTTCGGATAGTGGGGGCGTTCTTAGCTGCCATTTTGGAGCTTATGGAGGAAGTCAATGCAGGGTATCCGCCATCGGCGGCTGAATTTTACCATCATGAGTTTTTCTCTAAAATAATTCGCCAAAAACCTGCAAACTCCTTCTTTGAATATTTTGAATCCGGCTGTGACTGAGATACAATATTTTGTTGTTTTTGGAGAACAAGCTACGACAACAATGTAACATTCTAAAAAAAGATTATTTACTCCACACAGATGTCATATCCATATCATTCGTGTGCCGAAAATAGACCACAATAACATACAGAAAAAAAGCTGCATTTTCCAAAAATGCAACCTTGTCAACAAAATATCCGGGATGTATGCAACCCTGTCTGCAAAGAACCGGGATATATGCAGCCCCACAACAATAGCCCGGCCGAACCGGCCGGACCTCCGCAAAAATGCTCAGCCAACAATATCTATTTCTTTTGCCAAATCATAATTTCCGTATCGTTTCCGAAAGCGGATATTGTCGCTTTGGCACCCAACGGAATCGTTGCCATCGGACTTGTATGGCCGATATTCACATTGGCGATAATCGGGATTCCCTTCAATTCTTCCTTGGAAAAAATAATCTTGCGCAATGCTTCTTCTGTCATATGGGAATCCTTTTGAAAACGGCCGATTAACAGTGCTCTCACATTGCCCGCATCCGGCATATGCAAAAGCGATTGCAACGCCCGCTCAAAGCTTTGCGGATGCGATTCTTCATCATCCTCGAGGAACAGAACCGCGTCCTGCAAAGACGGCATAAATTCCGTGCCCTGCAGCAAATTTAATGTGGAGAGATTTCCGCCGATTAATTTACCTTCTGCCTCTCCTTCTTGAAGCACTAAATAGGAATCCTGTTTAATAAAGTTTCGTTTATCCTGGTCAAAATACCACGGATCATCGCTCCATTCTGCCGATGGCGATACTTCATAAGGAGCATCGTTTGTCACGGCATCCAGGAATGATGTAAAGGTATAATCAAATCCATGTTTCATGCCAAAAGATGAAAAATGGGGGCCGGAATATGTAATCAAGCCTGTCTTTTTATGGATGGCTGCGGTTAATGCGGTAATATCGCCAAAACCGCAAAACACTTTGGGATTATTTCTTATCAATTCATAATCAATAAATTTCAATAATTGATTTGAATTATAACCGCCGATGGCCGTTAAAATGCCTTTTACGTTCGGGTCACTGAAGGCTTCATGGAGATCGGCAATTCTTTCCCCGATCGACGAACTGAAAAACTCATTTTGTATAAAAGCATTTTTCCCGTAAGTAACCGTAAAACCTAGTCTCCGCAAACGTTCTTCGGCAATTTCGACCTGTTTTTCTTTTAAAATGGACATGCTCATGGATGGAGCAATGACACGGATTTCATCTCCCGGCTTTAATCGTTCTGCAAACATTAACATCTGTCAACTCCTTACACTGGAACAGGACTAATTGGAAGCACCCTTCAGTTTTTCCGCAATATCTCTGGCAATCCAAACACCACAGGCTCCGGCCTGGGCCAATCCTCTCGTAATCCCGGCACCGTCTCCTCCCACATAAAGACCGTTGATTTCAGTTTCGAACCGGTCATTCATGACGGGCCTGGCAGAGTAAAATTTAGCCTCGACACCATAAAAAAGGGTATGCTCCGAAGCCAGTCCGGGTGTCACATGATTAAGCGCTTCCGTCATTTCCATAATACTCTTTAAAGTATTATAAGGCAGAACAAGCCCCAAGTCACCGGGAACAGCTTCTTTCAGGGTCGGTTCAATAAATCCTTCTTTAATTCTCTTTTCCGTTGAGCGGCGGCCCTTAAGAATGTCTCCGTATTTTTGAACGATAATCCCCCCGTTTGAAAGGCTGTTTGCAAGCCGGGAAATTGCCCGGGCGTATTCATTCGGTTTGTCAAAAGGCTCAGAAAAGACATGTGAAACAAGCAAAGCGAAATTTGTATTCTTGCTTCCGAGCTGGGGATTGCGGTAGGCATGTCCATTGGCCAGCATAATTCCGGAATGATTTTCCACGACCACATACCCGGAAGGATTGCTGCAAAAAGTGCGCACTCTCGTTCCCACTGATGCGTTGAAAATAAATTTTCCTTCATACAGATGGGTATTGATCTCTTCCATCACGATGTCGGAAGTCTCCACCCGGACACCGATATCAACTTGGTTGCTCAGCATTTTCAATCGTCTTTTTTTAAACAATTCGTTCAACCAGCCGGATCCGTCCCTTCCCGGTGCAATGACAACTTTTTCCGCTTTCAACTGCTTGCCGGATTTCAGTTCTACACCGGTGACACGAAGTCCGGAAGAGTTTTTTTCAGTAATAATATCCATTACTTCCGTTTGGAATGCCATATCAATCCTGTCGCGCAAATATTCATAAATGCTTTTTAAAATTTCCAGGTTTTTTTCTGTTCCCAGATGCCTGACCCTGGCCCGAAGAAGCTTCAAACCGGCTGCATAGCCCCGTCTTTCGATTTTCTTAACTTCATCTGTAAGCGGGTCGGTAATATTTGTTGGAGCTCCGTGACACAGATTAATCTCGTCGACATATTGGATTAATTCCAATACTTTTGATTCCGGAAGAAAATCTGTCATCCAGCCCCCAAATTCACTGGTTATATTAAACTTTCCGTCAGAAAAAGCCCCTGCTCCGCCAAAGCCGTTTGTAATGGAGCAGGCCGGCAGACATCCGGCAAACTCTTTTCTTCCCGCAGGAGGAGGGCATTTGTCAATTTTTTTTTGTAAAATCGGGCAACTCCTTTTATAAATATCAGAACCTTTATCAATAAGCAAAACCTTGGCCCCGGGCAGCTTTAATGTCAATTCATAGCATGTAAAATACCCTGCCGGTCCTGCGCCTACAACAATTACATCATATTTTTCTTTCACTTTTCATTCCCCCGGGTCTGTTTTCAATTGTTTTTCTCTTGCAGTTCCTTCAACCCGTGGTTAATATATCAAACCAAAATTGGAAGGTCAATGACAAATCTCCGAAGTATTTTAAGGAAAACAAGAAAGCCGTTCCCGATCCGGGGCGGTGCGGCGGAAAACGGCAATTCATTAATACCGCGGCCGGTTCCGGAGAACAGCTTTCACGTGATAAATATTAGACGAATATTCTTCTCCAAGGCTTATTTATTCACAAAGCAAGCACCAATAATGATTAACAAAATAAACAATACGACAATTAGAGCAAAACCGCCTCTGTAACCGTATCCGCAACCCGTTCCATAAAAGGCCGGATAGGCATAACTGCAGCAGGGCTCATACCCGTATGCACCTGTACCATAGAACATGGATAACCCACTCCTTAAATTTTCTTAATCCTACACCTTACCTTATGATACGGATGCTTGACCTGCATGTGTTTTAGCCCAGAGCCAACATTCAGAAAAAAATATGGCTTCAAATTATTTGTTCTGTTCGTCCTTAAAAAGTTGCAGGTATTCTCCGTACCCTTCCTCGGCCAGTTTTTCTTTCGGAATAAACCTGAGAGCCGCAGAGTTGATACAATAACGGAGTCCGGCAGGCGCCGGTCCGTCGTTAAACACATGGCCCAAATGGGAATCGGCAGTTTTGCTCCGCACTTCGGTCCGAATCATAAAATGGCTTCGATCTTCCTTTTCAACAATTTCATTTTCATCAAGCGGTTTTGTAAAACTCGGCCAGCCGCAGCCAGCATCAAATTTATCTTTTGAACTGAATAAGGGTTTCCCGGAAATGATATCCACATAAATCCCTTCGGCAAAATGATTCCAATATTTATTTTGAAATGGGGGCTCTGTCCCGTTTTCCCTGGTTACCCTGTATTCCAAAGGAGTGAGTCTGTTTCTTAATTCATCTTCACTTTTCTTTTTCATCTTCTGCACCCCAATACTTTTTAATAAAAGCTGCCCTTCCTGAGCCTTGAAAATATGCATTATAATGGGCAGGATTCTTTTTATAATAGTGCTGGTGCACTTCCTCTGCGGGATAAAATACTCCGGCAGGCAATATTTTTGTAAGTATTGGTTCCGAAAACTTTCCGCTGTTGGCCAATTTTTCTTTTGAACGCTCCGCCAAAATTTTTTGGTTTTCGTTATGGTAAAAGATTGCTGTCTGATAAGAGATGCCGCGATCAAAAAATTGTCCGCCCGCATCAGTCGGATCAATTTGACGCCAAAATATTTCCAGAAGTTTATCATAGGGAAAGATGTCCGGATCAAAAGTAATTTGTACCGCTTCAACATGTCCGGTATGGCCGGCACACACTTCTTCATAAGTTGGATTTGGTTTGTGTCCGCCCGTATATCCGGACACAACCTTATAGATACCCGACTGTTCGTCAAAAGGCTTTACCATGCACCAAAAACAGCCTCCTGCAAAAGTTGCCAGTTCATATTCTGTTTTTGCCATCGTTATCACCTCATGATTAAACAGTATAATTATATTAAGATTATGGAAAAAAGACATATTTTGCAAATTAATAAAGACGGCATTAATTGCCGTCTTTTCCCGGAACATAAAATGTTAATTGTATCTGATCGTTTTTTAAGTCGAAAATATCCGCTCCTATTTTCATACCGCTTTCTGTGTCCATATCCATTAAAGCCACATAAATCGTTTGTTCCTCCGGAGAAATTTTGACCCAGTCAGGAAAAGCATACTGCTCGTTAACAAACTTCAAGACATACTCAACCGGCAAAGGGAGACCGCCAAGGGACAATGATTTTTGCGTCAGCAGCAAATCTCCGTTCTCAAGCGCTTCAGGTTCAAATGTCATTTTCAATTCAATCTCCTGCGTAAACACTTCAATCGTTCCGTAAAACTCAACCACATCGGTAAGAAGAACAGAATAATCAATCGAACTTCCCTTTGTCTCTTGTTCAATATAATAATTAATTACCTTTGTTAAATCTTCTTTATTGGAATCAATGGTGAACGGAATCATCTTTTCCTTCGAATTCTTTGCTGTGCGTGGACCGGTTCCTTCCTCTGAGGGAGAAAAAATGATAACGGCCAAGGCAATAAAGAAGGACAAGTTGATTCCGAGAAGAATAAAAAACAGTATTTTCCATTTATTACTCATGTTCTGCCTGCTCCTCACGACTTGATGCAAATTTGGAATTTCCCAATACTTTAAGAGCCTGTTCATTAAGAACAGAATACACCTGTTTTGCTATCACCTGATATCCCTTGTCATTGGGATGAAAATAGTCCTTCGCATAAAGGAGGTCTTCTCCGTTTTCTTGAAAAATATGCGATATATCAACAAAATAAGTATTCGGATATTGCTCCAAAATTTGCCGGCTCATTTTGTTCCATTCGGCAATAATTAAATCGATTTCTTCAATATGAGAAAAAAATTCATAATAAGGATTATATAAACCGATTACGCAAATCATTACATCTTCATTGATCTCACGAAGTGTTCTGATCAGATTTTTAAAGTTTTTTTCATATTCTTTTTTATCCTGGACAAAGTCCTCAAGCATGAGACCGATAAAATTCTCCTTTACTACCTTCATTAAATCATTTCCGCCGGTAGTAATGATTACCATATCCGCTTCTCGCACGGCCTCATAAACTTCCTGTTCTTTCAATTGCCCGATCAGTTGGGAGGTGCGCCTTCCTCTTACGCCAAAATTGGAAAAAACCGCTTCTTTTATACCCTTTTCCGCTTCAAGATATTCCTGCAAATACGGAATATAACCGCCTCTTTTTGTGCTGTCTCCCACTCCCTGTGTTAAGGAATCACCGATGGCAACAATTTTATATACTTGAGGAAAAAAATCAACCGGAATCTCTTCTTTCATTTTTCTGGACGGTTCATTTCTCTCCGGCAAATGATCATTGGCCTGTGTGGAGCATGATGAAAGCAATAATAGAAAAATAAAAAGAGAGGTGAAGGTTCTTTTCATTCTTTCACCCTCCTTATCGTTATTATTATTATCATACATGCTCCGCAACCAAAAAGTGAATATATTCATAAAAAATTCCAAACTATTTTTTCATGACCAGGATAAATACCTGTAACAATCTGCAACCAACCTGTTTCAAAGAAATTCAAGGACCCGAATTTTGACGACGGCAAATATCTCCGGCGCATTCACAGGACGATGCCCGGCAATGAAAAATAGACTCCGGGAACATCCGGGTCTATCCTTATAACAGACTATTGAAGCTTTTTTATGTCGGAAATGATTTCTTCAAACGGGATATCATTTAATCCGGAATAGTATTTTACAATCTTCCCTTCTTGATTAACAAGAAAAAATCGTGTTCCATGAATAACTTGATCATCATTTTCCGGTTTGTCTACAAGTTCTTTAAAATTTTCCATGGCAAATCTTTCTATAAAATCCTGATCATATCCGGTTAAAAAATTGTAATTTTCGAAATTTACTGAAAAATTTTCTCCGAATTGTTTCAGGGCATCCGGTGTATCCAGCTCAGGATCAACGGAAAATGACACAAGTTCCACATTGCTCACTTTTTCTTCCTCCAGCATGGTCTGCAATTGCACCATGTTGGCTGTCATTGGCAAACAAACCGTCTCGCAATTTGTAAAAATAAAATTCGCCACCCAGACTTTCCCTTTCAAGTCCTTAAGGCCGAATGGCTTTCCTTCCTGATTTGTAAACGTAAACTCTTCAACGGGCCAATTCTTGGCATCACTTATCCCCTTGCTGCACCCGGCCGCCAAAAAAATAAGAATTATCAACCACAGGACAGAAGCAGAACGAGCCTTCACGTCATCACCTTTTCATTATATCTATTATTTTTCAATATTAACAAAAAATAGGACACTATGCACGGAAACTGCCTGAAACTTTAGCCCTTAGTCTGAATGTTCCTTGTTAAGGGGAACCCGAATCCGGAAGACAGTCCCTTTTCCCTTTTCACTTTCCACATCAATCCGGCCTTTCATTCTCGAAATAATTTGATAACAGACCATCAAACCGATCCCCGTCCCCTTTTCCTTAAGGGAATAAAAAGCTGTTCCCAGCCGGTTCACTTCTTCTTTTGTCATTCCTATCCCGGTGTCGCGAACTTCGAAGTTTCCAAATAAAGAATCCTTATAAACTTTCAGGGTAAGCGTCCCGCCGTCCTTCATGGCTTCGATGCCGTTTTTTAAAATATTTATAAGTACTTGCCGGAGCTCGCTTTTATTGCAAGTCAGTTCAAATTCCTCATCAACAATGGTCCGTAACTCTATATTTTTGGACATCATGGCATAAGAATGAATTAAATCCATGACTTTATGGGCCAGCTTTCCTGCCTGAAACCTTTCCGATTCTCCCATATCCGGTTTTGCCAGGGACAAATAATCATTAATAATGGTTTCCGCCCGGCTCATTTCTTCAATCATGAGCTTGACATACATATGTTCCTCAGATGTCAGTTTTTCTTTGGAAAGAAAAATTTGCAGGAAACCTTTGACAACAGTC
>JANWJP010000028.1 GCA_025451895.1 Robertmurraya sp. | reverse complement strand
TTTTCAGGGGAGAAATGAATGAGAAAAGCAGCCATCACTTTATTATTATTTAGTGTGCTTTTGTTGGGAGCCTGTTTACGGTTTGATATTAAATCAGCAGTGATTCCGATTCTGATGCGAAGGACAAAGACAAAGTGTCCGAGGGGATAAATGGGACCGGCAAGACAGAGGGTCACAGTGAACTTCCTCCGGAATCGGACTTGAATCCTTCTTCTGCAAACAATGGATCGGGCAGTTCAAGCGTTGCTGAGCCTCCACCGCTGCCGCCAGCTCAAAAGCAAAGGGAACAGCCTTTAGAGTTATCTGAAGAAATTTTGACAATTGTTCCGGCGGATGTTTTGGCAGAAATACTACATATGTTAAATGCGATGGGCGATCCTTCCAAAAATACGATTACTTTTTTAAGAGATTTTTTGTGTATGAAGAATTGTTATCCTCCGGAACTTTTTAAGTGGATGTGTTTGTCCGCAATGGTTTTGACTATCCTGTGCGGGGGATTAATGGTGAGATTCATGTTATTGTTCCACACAAGAACGAGGCAGGGGTAACAGAGAAGGTGGAGATCGCGGTTGCGTATTTTGCTCTCTCCTTTATGGGTACGATCCAGCCGGGATCCATAAAGTGACAACCTTGGTCTTTCCTCCTGAATCTTTAAAAATCAATCATTTCCGGGGACTCTACTTTGACATGTATTATTTATATTCAAATATGGATTACTTATACTGATTGACGGGAATGGAGCGCATTTACCTTTAGGATTGGAAGTGCCTTTTTTGGTTAGATATAGATTTCTTGGGGCCGGGCCGGTCAAACCGGTCAGGTTTAAACATCACTGCAACTTTAAAGCGCCCCGCCAGCCGGTGCGCTTATCCGCAATGAATTTGCAAATACTGGCGAATCCTTTCGACTATTGTTGTTTGGTTTTGAATTCTGTTGGTTCTGCTGGTGACAGGCACCTGTTCATAAACAAGTCCCTGTCCACTCGCAGGCACCTGTTCAAAATTCCCATCAAATAAAGGCAGTTTGTTTTGCATGACTCTTTGCCCGGCGTAAAAACTAGGGGCAAGGGGTGAGATATGGTGGGTGTGGTCACAAGCTTCTATGTGAAGAAGCGGGAGAAACAGATTAAGTATGAAAGATCCGTTTTAAGGGAGTTATCGTTGAAAACGTTACAGGATAAATTGAAGGATTTTTTTGGTTCCACCAAATTTACATCCATGTATGTTCTCCGGGCCGGAATTGAAGAAGGCTGTTATGATGTGGCTATCGAGGCTTATCTTCTCGGCGCCCGTTACAGCCGTTTCGGGTATTACGGCGAAACGCAGGAACAAGTGCGAATCCGCTGTGAGGAGGAAACAGAGCATTTTATTGAGACAATGTATCATTTCCTCCTTTATTGGGGCAACGGACTTGAGGGAATTAACACCAACACCCTTTATGACTGCTGCAAGGACTATGTGGAATATTGGTGGACCCGTGGTTTCCAAACAGGAAAAAGGAGACATAAACTGAGACTTCACTAAAATAATGAATGTATCAAAAAAATGGCTGTATCCCGGCAAAAGAGCTGTATTTGTTCTCTTATTGCCGGGTACAGTTTTTTTGTTCTATTCAAACTCCCCGTCCCATATATTGAACTGAGGACAAGCGGGAGGCGGATCAGTTAATGGCGAAAAAGACAAAACTCCTTGCCTTAATTATCGGTGCCGGCATCTTAACTGCAATTATACTGTTTGAATTTAAAAACTACGGATTATGGAAATCATGGAATTTGCCCTTGTCCGGCAAGATTATTTTGATTGACCCTGGACATGGCGGGGCAGACGGAGGCGCCGGCTACGGAGACGCCCTGGAAAAGGATATTGCACTTGAAATTTCCCTCAAATTGAGGGATTATCTCCAACAGCAGGGCGCTCTTGTCATCATGACAAGAGAAGAGGATAAGGATCTTGCCGATGAAGGCACAAGGGGATTAAGCCGGCGCAAGGCAGAGGATTTGCGCAGACGGTTGAAGATGATTAATGAGTCCGAAGCTGACTTTTTTATCAGTATTCATCTGAATGCAATCACTTCCTCCAGATGGAGAGGCGCACAGACTTTCTATTCGACCCGTTATGACGAAAATGCGCGGGCAGCCAAATTCATTCAGGATGAACTGCGCAAAAATTTGGGAAATACCAATCGAAAAGCAAAGCCGATTCGCAATGTTTACATTATCGAAAATGCAAAAAAACCCGGGGTACTGGTAGAAGCCGGCTTTTTATCGAATCCCCAGGAAAAAGAAGAATTAAAAAATGCTCAATATCAAGAAAAAGTCGCAGCTTCGGTTTATCAGGGAATTCTCCGTCATTTTTCCAAAGAGGAGGAACTGGTTGAAGAGGATTAGGCTTTTTAAAACTTGGAGCCGGGGAAGTGTTGGTCTCCGGCCTTTTTGCCCGTTTCGCGGATAGAAGTGCCATTTTCGCGGATAGGAGTGCATTTTTCGCGGATAGACTTCCAAAATTCGCGGATAGAACCCAAAAAATCGCGGATAGAGCGACATATCTCACACCAAATAATCCCCCCAATCCCATTTTCAGGAACAAAAACCCAAAAATCCGGTTCATTTATTAAGGCAAACGCAACTTTTTCCTAAAAAAACGACTTACGGCCGCCAAATTATAGAATTTTTGGCAATTGCCCCATTCCCGCCCCGTCCACCTTGATCAACCATGCCTTCATTTTCAACAACATAAATAAAAATTTCACAAATATGTGCTTCATTTCCTTAAAAACCCAGCTGCAATCGATAACTGTGATATTTACCACACCACCCGCACCTCCCGCGAACCACACCACTTCCAAAACCTCCATCGGACTCTCAAACACGCGCCGCGCCTATAAAAAGCCCATTATTTTACTGATAAAAACTCCAAGCTTCCGCCCGCAATAATATTATAAAAAACTTTCATTCACTAAAATTTCCAGAAAGCACCTTCACTTTTATGTAAAATATGGTTCGTCTTTTGTGATTTGCATAAAGGGATCGTGTATAATAAATATTAAGCTATAATGAAATGACCACAGTGAGGTGTAAACATGTTAACAAAAGAAAAAGTTCTCGAGATTCTTAACGAGATGAAAGACCCATTTTTACATACAACTTTAAAAGAATTAAACGCGATCGAGGAAGTAACGATTAAAGAGGATAAAAACCACGTCAGCGTAAAAGTGGGAATCGCCCAACCAAATACAGGCGAACAGCTCCAACTGCAAATGGATATTGTTAACGCACTCAAGCAGGCCGGAGCGAATACCGTCGGAATCCGCTTCTTCCAGCTTCCTGATGAAGTGATTGAAAAATATCGCGGCAAGCAGGGCGATGAAGCACAGGGACTGCTTTCCCCGGGAAATAAAACGACATTTATCGCGATTGCCAGCGGAAAGGGCGGCGTTGGAAAATCAACAGTATCCGTCAACCTTGCTGTATCTTTAGCAAGACTCGGCAAAAAAGTTGGTCTTGTTGATGCTGATATATACGGCTTCAGTGTTCCTGACATGATGGGAATCGCTGAGCGCCCGACTGTACAAGGAGATAAAATTGTTCCGGTCGAACGTTTTGGTGTTAAAGTTATTTCCATGGGCTTCTTCGTTGAGGATAATGCTCCGATCATTTGGCGCGGCCCGATGCTCGGAAAAATGCTCGACAGCTTCTTTAACGAAGTAGATTGGGGAGAGCTTGACTATCTTCTTCTTGACCTCCCTCCGGGAACAGGGGACGTTGCCCTTGATATTCACCAAAAACTTCCGACATGTAAAGAAATTATTGTTACAACACCGCATGCAACGGCAGCATTCGTAGCAGCCCGTGCAGGTTCCATGGCTCTGAAAACAGACCATGAAATTCTGGGCGTCATCGAAAACATGTCCTATTTTGAAAGCAAATTAACTGGAGAAAAGGAATATGTATTCGGCCGCGGAGGCGGAGAAAAACTTGCTGAAGAGCTCAATACCGAAGTGCTCGGCCAACTGCCGCTGGGACAACCGGAAATTGACGAAAATGATTTTGCCCCGTCCATCTACAGAGAGGATGAAAAATTGGGCGCCATCTACAAGAGCATTGCGGAAAAGGTCATCCAAAAAACTGCATTATAAACATTAAAAAGCTAATGGCCTCAAAGAAGGTCATTAGCTTTTTTGGCGCCAAAATTTATTTATCCTCATCTTTCTTTTCATCAGTTTTTCCTTTTTCCTTTACTTCCATGGCAGCCTTAAGAAGTATATCCTGAATTTTCGCCTGGAAAAGGGGACTTTCAAATGTTTCCGTGATGACCTTCTGCAGATGCTCACGATACTCCTTGCTTTTTAAGATATCTGTCACTTCTTTTTCCACTTCCGGATCCTTTATGACTTCCAGCAACATCCCTTTATATTCCGGATCCTTCATCAAACTTTTAAGAAGCTCCGCATGTTCATCCTTCATGCTCTTTGCCATGGTTTCCGCAAACTTCGGATCCTCAAATGACTTTTTCCAGAACTCTGCGCTCTTGTCTGAAGTCAGGGTGGTTTGTATCGTTTCCGTCACAACCTGCTGATCCATAATAATTTTCTCTTTCATGCTGTCATCTGAAAGGACTTCCTGAAGAGCCTTTTTCCCGTCATCTGTTTTCAAAATATCGACAACCATCTTCTTTGTTTCGTCATAATCCGCCTTGGCCTCCATTTCAACCTGACCGCAGCCGCCCATCAGCAAAATCGAAAAAAGCCCGGCCAGAAACAAAAGAACTTTCTTCTTCCCTTTTGGGAAAAATGGCCAATGTCCCGCAAATTTGCCGCTAATCCCTTTATGAAGCCTAATCCCATGAGGAGTTTGCTTTCTCATCATTGAAGCTCCTTTCACAAATATCCTTAGTTTTATGATGAAAAAAACACGGCAAGATTATTCGTCAATCGAATGGCTAGATTTTTCAAAAAACGGTTGGTAAAATTTGTTAGTATAAGAAAAAAAGGAAAAATTTCAAGGGGGTTCTGTATTGAAAAGCCGTTATGTAGTGAGATTATTTTTCTCCACGCTTCTCATTGGGGGAATAGCCGCGGTTTTTACAGGTTTTATTGTAAGATGGAATGAATTTCATACATATTTCAGCAGCTTTGATATAAAACAATTATTACTGACATCTGCCTGGCTGTTTGGGGTGGGGCTTCTGTTCAGCGTAATCAGTCAAATGGGCTTTTTCGCCTACCTCACCATCCACCGTTTCGGCTTGGGGATTTTCAGGTCAGTGAAACTATGGAACTCCGTTCAATTCGTTCTTATCGCCTTTGTTCTGTTTGACTTGGTCTATTTGCGCTACAGCGCTTTTGGAAACGGGCAAAGCATTCTGCCTTTTATCTCACCGGCTGTCATTATTCTCATCGCCGGACTGATTGTTGCTTATATAAAAGCAAAAAGCACCAACCGGGGTGCGTTTATTCCCGCTTTGTTTTTTATGGTTACGGCAACTATCATTGAGTGGGTTCCCGTCCTCCGTGTCAATGAAGAAAGCTGGCTGTTTCTGATGCTCTATCCGCTGATTATTTGCAATGCTTATCAATTATTAATTCTCCATAAATATAATGAAAAATCCGTGGATACTCCCGTGCGGGGAAAGGGTGGCAGCATCACGGGGCAAGCACCCGGACAGAACTGATTCGGGGCTTAATGCAAGCCCCGAATTTCTTAATTATTGTACTTCTTTTGTGGCAGTATCTGTATTTGCAATCATTTCCGAGACGGTGACAAATTTCAGATTCTTTTTCTTCAGGTTATCAATAATGCCCGGCAGTGCTTTGGCGGTTTGATTGGCCCTGTCTGATGCGTGAAGGAGGATGATATCCCCCGCTTTGGCTTTTTGAACATTCTTTTGAATGACTTCTGTTCCGGGGTTTTTCCAATCATGAGAATTTACACTCCAATGGACTACTGTCAGACCAAGCCTGTCTGCAACTCGAAGTGTTTTTTGATCAAATTGTCCCGAAGGCGCCCGGATCAGTTTAATATCCTTTATATTCATTTTTTTAAAAGATTCCAGCGCTTTGGAAAGATCCTTTCTTATCTCGGCCTCCTCTAATTCCCGGTAATTCAAATAATCATATCCCAGAATACCGATTTCATAACCTTCTTTCACAATTCGTTCCACAATGTCCGGATGTCTTTCTGCCCATGAACCGGAAAGGAAAAACGTGGCCGTTGTAACATTTTCCTTTTTTAACACATCTAAGATCGGTTCCGCCTTTTCATCTCCCCAACTGATATTAAAAGTCAAAGCAATATCCTTTTCACCTTTATAAATGGCTTTCGGTTCTCCATTTCCTGAAAACGCGGGGATGTGTATAATGTTTTCCAAAAACAGAAACCAGGCTGTAAAAAAAGCTGCCACGACAACGAGAAGAACTTGCTTTATTGTTTTTCCATTCAACACTAAAAAGAAATTCATCTCCGTCACCTCGTCCAATACCGTCCTTGTCTCATAGGTATGCACCCGCAAGCAGTTTATGCAAATTTTTTTGAACGAGGCTCCTGTTTTTTATTCGGTTTTGGATAAAAATTATCCGCCGGGAAAAAATACAAACAATAAATTTTGGGGGTGTTGGAAGTGCTGGGAATCTTAATTAATGAAGATGAAGTGAAAGAAATCCAATACATGATTAAAAGAGAATTAGACGAACTCCTCTTCGATATGAATGACGAAAGAATCGACCCATTGATAAAAACGGCCATGGAAGAAAGATATCAAATTCTTTTTTCTTTATTTCAGCGGGTGGCACCTTCAAAAGAATGCTTTCAATATATTCGTTCCGCTAAAAAACTAAAGAATAAACACAATAAAAGAAACCAATCAAATCTGCAAAAATAAGCAAAAAAATTATTGACTTCCCTGCCCATTCTTGTTATAGTAATAAACGTTGCTGACAAAAAAGCAATCAACACAAAACAAAAAAATTTGTTGACATGTTATTGTCAGCGATGTATAATATAATTCGTCGCTCCGAAAGAGCGGCACTCAAAAAATCAACTTTGTTCTTTGAAAACTAAACAAATCATACGTCAAACAAGAAATGTTGAGGCGACTGTTCGATGAACAGTCACCAAAAGTCAACGTTGGTTCTATTAATACGCACATTCAAGTGCGAACGAGCTATTCAACTCTTTTATGGAGAGTTTGATCCTGGCTCAGGACGAACGCTGGCGGCGTGCCTAATACATGCAAGTCGGGCGGACGATTGAAAGC
>JANWJP010000027.1 GCA_025451895.1 Robertmurraya sp. | reverse complement strand
TGGAGCGGGATTTTGGCCGCTGAGGGGGTTATGGAGACATTTTAGGTGATTTTACGGGTGAAAATGTCCTCATGAATCGTTTAAGAAGACATTTTGGTTGAGTTCTCTGGAGAAAATGTCCTCATGAAGTGTTTAAGGAGACATTTTAGGTGAGTTCTTTGGAGAAAAAGTCCTTATGAAGTGTTTAAGAAGACATTTTGGTTGAGTTCTCTGGAGAAAATGTCTTCATGGAGCGTTTAAAAAGACATTTTAAGAGATATTTCGGATGGAAATGTCCTCATGAAGCCTTTAAAGAGACATTTCAGTTTAAATGGAAGACAATTTTGTTTCCATAAAGTGTTTAAGTAGACATTTTGTTTTGAACAAATGACTACTTTGCCATCATGAAGTGTTTAAGAAGACAACTTGAGTTGCACAAAAGTCAGTTTTGTCTCCAACCTCCTCATCTTAAAGACATCTTAAATTGAGACTACTAAAAATTTTAAGCCACATACTTTCATACAGGTTATTTTGCTGCTAATCAGCAAATCTTTTTGTGTTCCTTTTTCATCGAGCCATTTTCTATTAAAATTTTAATCCGTAATTCGAAACCAAATTGGTACTTCATGGGAATTTATTTCGCAAGCAAACTGGATAATGCCTTGTCCCGCTTTGGATTATCCCGGGTTAAGTAACCGGCCTCCCTTATGTTTCCAACGGATCTGGAAATTGAAATAAAACTGTAATATTTAATTAACATTCCTGTTATCAGTGAGTGATATAGTCCATGTTAGAGTTGTTTTTTTGTAGCTTTTTTGGCGATTTTGTAAAAAAGACACGAATGCTTTGATATTTTCACGTTTGTTATTTTCATAGATTACCGGGGTGCTCCCGAACACGAAACGGAAACAGAGGGTGGAACGATGTTTAAGAGGAAGCTTTTAATATTGAATGCGACGCTTATGTTAGGATTAAGCAGTGCAATTGCGATACCTACCGTATACGCGGATACGACGACTCAACAAATTCAACAGGCAAACGAGAATATTAAGAGAGTTAATAAAGAGTTGTCTCAGCTTGAACGCCATATCATGCGCATTGAAGAGGCAATGAGAGACAACAGTAACATGATTGCCAAAAATGAAAAAGAAATAAAGATGACAGAAGCACAAGTGAAACAGTTGGAAAAAGATATACAAGAGTTAAATAAATCCATCGAAAAAAGAAAAGAGCTTTTGGCAAAACGGGCTGTGGCTTTGCAAGAAGCCGGCGGCAAGGTTGACTATCTTGAGGTTCTGTTTGGAGCGGAAAGCTTTGGCGATTTTGTAAACCGGGCATATGCCGTATCACAAATTGCTTCTGCTGATAAAGATCTAATCGAACAATTCGAAAAGGATAAAAAATCTTTGGAAGATAAGAAATCTTCTGTAACAAAAAAACTTGCAGAATTGAAGGATATGAAGGCAGAACTGGATGAAATAAGGACCGTCATTCAGCATCAAAAGCAAGAAAGCGAGCAGTTAAGAGCTCAGTTAACAAAGGAAAAACAGGAAAATATTAATAAACGGAATCAATTACAAGCGTCGCAAATTCAATCGCAGGTTAAAAATACAAGCTCTTCTAACAACAACAGCAGTACCGGAAACAGTGGAAACAGCGGGTCTTCCCAATCTGCACCGGCATCTTCAAATAAAAATAAAGCTGTAGAAATAGTTATTCAAGCCGGATACAAGTACATAGGAAACTCTGTATATGTCTATGGCGGGGGCCGTACTCAATACGATATTCAAAACGGCCGTTTCGATTGCTCCGGATTTGTCCATTGGGCATTCAGCCAGGCAGGCTATAATGTGGGGACAACGACTCAACAGTTAGCGCGTCAGGGAACCCGTGTCTCAGTTCAAAATATGAAACCCGGCGACCTTGTCTTCTTTGATACAGTGAGAAGAGACGGACATGTCGGTATTTATATAGGCAACGGCAAATTTATCGGTTCTCAAACTTCAACCGGTGTGGCGATTGCTGATATGTCATCCGGATATTGGGCTAAGGTGTTTAACGGCCGTGTAAACAGGATTATTAAATAGTACAGTTGGGAATGCTTTCTTATTGAAGCATTCCTGTTTTGTTGTTGAAAACGAATTTTTGTTATGGGATTTCAGCACATACAGGATGCCGTAATGATTATTTTTCACGAATTTTTCGGCAGAATATGTTTCTGACGGGCGTGTCAAGCCCAAAATATTGGCAACGTAAAACTATTGTGCTATATAATTGGATGTGGAGGTGAATTGGAGATGAAAGTAAATTATCCTATTAAGAATGAAATCGACATTAAAGAGATTAAAGCGGAGTTGAAGCCTTTTGGCGGACGTTGTGCAAAAATTGTTGACGGAAAACTGGAGTACCAAATTAAAGAGGAAAATGAACGTGAAGCTTATGAGCATTTGAAACAAAAAGGGATCGTTGAATAAGACCGGGTTTCTCCCGGTTATTTTTTTTTCACGCAGACCGGCACAGACTTCATATTTTTTCCTTGTTTTTTAGTACTCCCGGGTATTCTTCCTTCCTTTAAAAGATGAATTGAGAAAATTTCCTTTTTTATCCTAAATAATATTATAGTCTTGGGACAAAATGAAATTGAAAAATGAATAAAAGAGAGGCAAAGAACAGTGAAAGGCTATTTACTAACGGTTTGGAGTCTCATTGATCCTTTCTATTTCTATTTTTCCCGCCTTACTTATCCACCTTTTGTTGATAAAAAGGAAAATATTCTCCGCATCCGGCTGACCAAGTACAAAGGCCGGGAAGTGACTCTTTCAGACGGTACAAGGATTAAGAAAAATGATATATTGGTTAAAATTCATCTGCATAATGTCCGTTTGTTAAAGGAATTAAGAGGCGTGAAGAGTGAATTGAATAAGACAAAAATGATTTTGAATTATGTCAGAAGCTCGCTGCCGGGAGTGGAAAGTTTTATCAGAATGAATCCGCATACTCAAGAAATAAAAGGAATTCTTGGGATTACATCAAGAGCCAAAGGCAGTGAACGTTTGGGTTTTGAGGTATTTGATATTATGCATCCCGTTTACAGATGGTTTAAAACTTTCGCTTTCCTGCCAATCAGTTATGTTTCCAGCCGGGGAATCGGATTGAAGGAACTGGTAAAATTTCATAAGCCGAAATATTTATTTATGTCGGCGAAAAAGTTAACCGAACTGTATGGAAACGGAGCAGCAAGTGAAATATACAAATTGAACGCTCAATTGGGTGAGAACCAATCAGGAAGCAGAAAATGCCTGTGAAGGAGATCAAGAGAGGTGTCTTATGAATAAGAAATCGGTGCTTTTTATGCCTTTCCTGCAAATTCCTTCCGGACACCATCAAGTTGCCGACTCCCTTATGGAAGAACTCAAAACCTTATCCAATTTGGATTGCGAGAAAATTGATATTCTGGCTTACGGGTATGGAAAAATTGAAAAATTCATTTCCTATTGTTATTTGAAATGGATTGCCTATCTGCCGCAGTTGTACAATTTTGTCTATCAATATTCTGTTTGCCGTTCTTCTGAGTGTATAAAACGTTATCGATTATATGAACTTCTTTTTCTTTATTTTATGAAAAGACTGCTTGCAGAAAAAAGGCCGGACTTAATTGTTTGCACCCATGCGCTCCCTGCTTACATGGCTGATATTCTTAAGGCAAAAAAACAATTAAAGGTTCCTGTTATTAATGTATATACAGATTTTTTTATTCATAACTTTTGGGGGATAAAACATATTGATTATCATTTTGTTGCCACACCGCATATGAAGGCGGTTCTCAAAAAAAGAGGTATTCCGGAAGAACGGATTTTTATTACGGGGATTCCCGTTCATTTTCAGCTTAGAAAATTACCATCGCTGCCTCAGAAAAACAATCCTCCGGCGAAGGTGTTAATTGCCGGTGGAAATCTGGGAGTGGGCGGGCTTGAACAACTGATTGAGGAAATTAAGGACAAAGAACATAAAAACATTCAATTCTATATACTTTGCGGGAAAAATCAGAGCTTGTACGACAAATTGAAAAAAATGGACAGGAGACATTTGCTTCCTTTTTCTTACATTCAGTGCCGTAAAGAGATGAACCGTTTATATGACCAAATGGATGCGGTTGTGACAAAGCCGGGCGGAGTTACGGTCAGTGAAAGTTTGTTCAAGCGCAAACCCATTTTTATATATGATGCATTACCTGGGCAGGAAAAGATTAATCAACAGCAATTGTTGGATTTAGGTGTTGCTTTTTCTTTGCCAAAAGGAAAGGTATGTGAAGAAATATTAACAACGCTTGCGGACAAAGAACGGATGGAAAATTATTTTCGAAGTGTGGAACAGTTTCATTCACATAAGGCTTGTTCAGAGCCGCAGGAATTGATCGCCGGTATTTTGAAAGGTGCCGTTTAGATTTGGCGATTTTCCGGGTCTGCAGAGCCTGTAAACAATTCTGAAACAAAGTACAAGTCTTTTCGGGGACACAGATGATAAAAGGCTGCTTTAGGCAGTCTTTTTATTATATAGTGCAAGTGCATAAAACACTTGCAAAGTTGGCTTTTTTATATAAAGAGACAGGTTGTTCTGTATGAAAAACTGCTTCAAATGGATAAAATCTGCTGCCGGGAAATGCTATTATTTACAATCGGTACTATTAGCCCAAACTCCTTTCCATTCAAGTCAAGATAAAATTAAACCGCTTTTAAAAATGTCATAGCCGTATCCTCTGCCAAATGCATGATTTTTCCTATTACAGGCAAATTAAAAGAAATAAGATTTTTAGGTGATGTTAATGAATCTGAATAACGGAAGTTTATCTTATGAACCGGGGGACATTGTTTATGTTCTTTATCGGAACCCTCACACCCAGGATGTTGCCAATGTTCAAGAGGCAGCTGTTGTGAACCATCCGGAAAAGCCCGGTGAATTGGCTTTATTTTTGTATGAAACCTATTATCCGCTCACTGAGGATCTGGCTGTTTTTTCTAATCAGGAAGAAGCTGAACAGGTTTTCAGAGAGTACTTTGGAAACCCTTAGGGGGAGTTCAAGGACATGAAACCTTTTATCCCGCAGCTTGTCTACTTTGAACCGGCGGCACTTGAATATCCCCTTGGGAGAGAATTGAAGGAAAAATTCAAAAAGATGAAAATTGAAATCCGCCAAACCACTTCCCATAACCAGGTGCGTGATCTCCCGGGGAAAAATGATTTTCAAAAATACCGGATTGCCAAATCAACCCTTGTAGTGGGTGTAAGAAAGACTTTAAAGTTTGATACTTCCAAGCCGTCTGCAGAATATGCGATTCCATTGGCGACAGGTTGTATGGGTCATTGTCATTATTGTTATCTGCAGACAACCATGGGCAGTAAACCGTATATCCGCACCTATGTCAATGTGGATGAAATTCTTGATGCAGCTGACCGTTATATGGAGGAAAGAGCGCCTGAAGTTACAAGGTTTGAAGCATCGTGCACTTCGGATATTGCCGGGATTGATCATCTCACACACAGTTTGAAGCGTGCCATCGAGCACTTTGGAAAAACAGACAAAGGACTGTTGAGGTTTGTAACAAAATTTCACCATATTGATCATCTTCTCGATGCAGAGCATAACGGGAAAACCCGATTCCGGTTCAGTATTAATGCTGATTATGTGATCAAAAATTTTGAGCCCGGTACTTCTCCATTGGAAAAAAGGATTGAAGCCGCCGCCAAAGTGGCGAGGGCCGGTTATCCGCTCGGTTTTATTGTGGCGCCAATCTATCTTCACGAAGGCTGGAAGGAAGGGTATTACCGGATGTTTGAACGATTGAATGATGAATTGCCCCGGGATGTCCGTCAGGATGTAACCTTTGAATTCATTCAACATCGTTTTACAAAACCGGCAAAACGGGTCATTGAGAAAAATTATCCGATGACAAAACTTGAATTGAAAGAAGAAGCAAGAAGGTATAAATGGGGAAAATACGGGATTGGCAAATATATTTATCCGAAAGAACAAGAAGAAGATATAAAATCTCATCTTACTTCATATATGGAGAAGTTTTTTCCCGAAGCAAGGCTGGAGTATTTTACGTAACTTTTCCATTAAAGGGGAGATTTTTTATACAGGAAAATCAGTTTGAAAATGGAGGGAGCCAATGTATAAAAAGCATGAAATGTTTATGATCCGTTTGGCGTTTGGAGTTGCAGCAATTATCGGCTTATCGTTAATTGGAAGAATTTTTTCAGGCTAGAAGGGGGATGTTCACATGGGCAATGAACAATCACTATTATTCAGTAGAGTATTGACAGAGTTGACCCTCTCTTTTCATATTATTTTTGCAACGATCGGGGTAGGCGTTCCTCTTTTGATTATGATTGCCCAATGGGCGGGAATTAAGAAACAGGATGAGCATTATATCCTGCTGGCACGCCGTTGGACAAGAGGATATGCGGTGACAGTGGCTGTCGGGGTTGTCACGGGAACGATTATCGGTTTGCAGCTTTCACTGCTCTGGCCGACTTTTATGAGGGCAGCAGGAAATGTAATTGCCCTCCCGTTGTTTATGGAAACTTTTGCATTCTTTTTGGAAGCCATTTTTTTGGGGATCTATCTGTATACATGGGACAGGTTTGAGAATCAGCGGAAGCATTTGTTATTATTGGTTCCCGTTGCGATTGGAGCAGGGTTTTCGGCTGTTTTTATCACCATTGTGAATGCCTTTATGAATACTCCCCGCGGATTTGCCGTTTTGAACGGAGAACTGGTCAATATTAAACCGCTGGAGGCTATGTTTAATCCGGCCGTGCCGACAAAAGCAGCCCATGTTTTGTTAACGGCGTTTATGACCGCATCCTTTATTCTTGCATCGATAGCGGCGTTCCATCTTTTAAGGGGTTCCAATCACGCGTACCATAAAAAGGCTTTGCTGCTGACAATGAAACTCGGCGCTGTTTTTGCGATTGCCTCTGCTGTATTAGGGGATTTTTCCGGTAAATTTTTAGCCGAATATCAGCCGGAAAAACTGGCAGCCGCCGAGTGGCATTTGGAAACAACGAGTGAAGCCCCGCTTGTGATGTTTGGTGTCCTTGATGATGACGGCAAAGTCAGAGGTGCTTTAACGATTCCGTTTGCACTCAGTATACTCGCTTTTGGCAGTCCGAATGCGGAAGTGGCGGGCCTTGACCAGTTTCCCGTGGAGGAACATCCCCCTCTCTATATTCACTATTTGTTTGATTCGATGGTAATAATCGGAGTATTTCTAATGTGCCTTTCACTTATTTATTTGATAGGAATGCGGTTTAAATGGAAGGCAGTCTCAAGTAAATGGTTTACAGGTCTGATTGTTCTCGGCGGGCCTTTAGCCATTGTGGCGATTGAAGCGGGCTGGTGGTTTACTGAGGTGGGAAGGCAGCCCTGGATATTGCGGGGGGTAATGAAAACGGCAGAATCGGCAACGGTGAGCCCGAATGTAGATGTCATGTTGTATTTATTTACGGTGTTGTATGTGTTCCTCGCAATCGGTTGTGTTGGTGTACTTTTGCGGATGTTTAAGAAGAATCCGATCGAAAAAGAGCTCTCGGACCGGGCTCTTTTGAGGAAGGGGGAAATGGCATGACTATAGAAGTTCTTGGGGCGTTTGTTTTATGGTTGTTCTTATTCGGTTATATTTACCTTGGTTCTGTGGAATTTGGGGCCGGTTTTTATAATGCTTACGGAAAAATGACCGGGAAGGAAAAATTGTTGGAAAATGTTATTCAGCGTTATTTATCTCCTGTTTGGGAGGTGACAAATGTTTTTCTTGTCTTTTTCTTTGTCGGTATTGTCGGGTTTTTCCCTGAAACGGCATATTTTTATGGAACGACCCTTCTTATTCCTGTAAGCATTGCGCTCATTTTTCTTTCCATTCGCGGGGCTTACTATGCTTTTGCCGTTTATGGCCTGAGCAATCCCGGTTTTACGTATGTTTACGGATTGACAGGACTTGTCCTGCCCGCTTCCTTATCGATTGTACTGGCTATTTCAGCAGGGGGATTTATTGAAATGGGAGAGTCCGGTCCCATGCTCAGTTCCCGCTCATTGTTATTAAGTCCGTTTGCCTGGAGTGTCGTCGCCTTAAGTCTTGTATCCGTCCTTTATATCTCAGCTGTATTCTTAACCTGGTACGCCGCATATGCCAAGGATGTAAAAGCGGAATTCTTATTGCGCAAATATGCACTCATTTTTGCTTTGCCGGCGATTGCAGGAGCAGGCGTTTTCTTGGTCTTAATGCAAGGACATAACCGGGAGATTTTTTCAAGGTTGTTGGAATATTGGTGGATTTTTGGGCTTTCATTGCTTTTTTTTCTTGGAACCGTTTATTTTATTTGGAAAAAAACCCGTTACGGTCTTGCCGTGATTTTTTCAGCCCTGCAGTATTTTTCAGCTTTTATGGGATATGGGATTGCTCATTATCCTTATTTGCTTTATCCTCATTTAACTTTATTTGACGGATTTACAAACCGGGCTATGGCTGTTGCTTTAATCACCGCATTTATTCTCGGGCTGCTTTTGTTGATTCCATCCATTTATCTTTTGTTGCGGCTGTTTCTTTTTGATAAACAATATGTGGCCGGGAAACGGATCAACCATGCTTAAATTATGAGGAGTGATGGGAATGAATCAATTTCTAATTTTATATGCCCCGTTCATTGTGCTGTTTTTGGCAATTGGAACTGCCTTTTGGCTTGCTTTAAAAGGTGAAGTGGCGGATGAATAAGACTATGATATAAGGTAAAGGATTTTATCGCGGGCTTTAAACGGCAGTGAAGATGGGAGAGAAGAATTGATGAGTATAATAGACAAAGCAATTGTTTTTGCCGCCATTGCCCATGACGGACAAAAAAGAAAGTCTTCTAATATTCCGTATATCAGTCATCCGTATGCAGTCGGTATGCTGCTGCTGAGAGAAAATTGTCCGGATGAAACGGTGGCGGCGGGAATACTTCATGATACACTTGAAGATACGGAAGTAACGTATGGGGAATTGGAAAAAGAGTTTGGCGAAAAAGTGGCCAGGCTCGTTTTGGCTGTATCCGAGCCGGATAAAAGTCTTCCTTGGGAAGAACGAAAGGCACATACCATTCAAATGCTCAAACAAGCTGAGCTTGAGGTAATAAAGATTATTACTGCGGATAAACTCCATAATTTGAGGACCATTCGGAATGAACTTGCCGTCAAAGGAGAGAAAGTCTGGGAGCGCTTTAAAAGGGGCCGGGAAAAGCAACACTGGTATTATACAACCATTGTTGAAGCACTGTCAGATAAAAAGGAGCAGTTTCCCTTGATTGAAGAGTTGGAAAAAGAGGTGGGAGCCGTGTTTGGGAAAGCAGGGATTAATGGGGAAAGTGCCATATAGAAGTTTTTAAGGCTGTTTCCGGAATGAGTGTTAAACATTAAATCTTGCTTTTGTAAGTATGGAATTGATGTACATTGCAAAGAAAACTGCAAAGTTGCCGCCGGATTGAAACAAAATAAAAAGGCCGCAATTTTTGCAGCCGTTTTTTAAATGACTTCTTTTTTTTCCGGAACTGACAGGCCCATCCGCCGCAAATGCTTGCGTATTCCGCATCTTTCCCAAACCCGGTAAATAGAATTCTGTTCCAGAATTCGTTTTGGGTAAAAGATTCCCACGGTGGCCAGTTCCTCAAAGGTCATGCCCATTTGGACATATTTTTCAATTTTTTCATCTCTTTTATCAATGACTGATAAATATTTTTCCATGGCTGCGGTAAATTCGGCTTTGGAAAGAATTCCTTTATGATGTCCGGTTATATATATGTCCGCATCCAGCTCCAATAATTTTTTTCCTGATTTAATAAAGTCGTCTATGTCTCCGTCAGTTCCGTTATACCAGGGGCCGAAGGAAGACAATTCATAATCAACCGTGAAGACAACACCTTCGTCGGGAAAATAGGGGCAGGTATGCCCTTTTGTATGTCCGGGAGTATGCAGAAAAATGGTTTTTACCTCCCCGAATGAATATTCTTTGTTGTATTCATACACACCGGAAATTTGCCGGAGAGATTTTTCCCATTCCACAGGGACAGATTCCAGCCATTTATGAAGTTCACTTTGTCCCAATTCCTGCAGTAAGGCGTATTCCTCTGCCACGTTTTTCATGGAAATTGTTGTTTCAAATTCAATCGGGTTAATTCGCTTGTCTGCATTCGGGAATAAATAGCCGTACCGAGTGTGATCCGGATGGTAGTGTGTGTTCATGATCATTCCGATGCCAAATTCTTTATCAACTTCTAAAAGGGCATTCGGTTCAGAGCCCGAATCAATCAGCACTCCTTCGGGACTATCAATATACAAACTCCGGGAATAAGGTACTTTGCAGTTTTGCGGACTTTCAATAACAAGTATTTTTCCGAATCGCTTCATTTGATCACCTCTTGTTGCCGACCCATTCATTTTAGCATGCAGTCAGAATTATGAAGAATTCCGGGTCAGTGGCCGGGACTGTCCGGAAAAGTCATCAGTGACTAAAAGTATCTGTTTAAATGAGTTCCATAGCGCTAATATCCGTTACGCAATTGGAATAAATTGACTGAGTGTTCATTCATTTTATCATATATTTCTGAAAATATTAAATTTTTTTATTTAAGTTTTCTTCAGGCTGCCGGGTTTGCTCCAGGTTTGAAATGAATGACAAAGAAGAAGCAGTATTTGCAGCCTTTTTTTATAAAATTAGCGCAAGCTGCGGTTATAGCATCCCTGATCTTTTTCGCCGTTTTCGTCTTAATCTGCAGAAAAAATGTAAATTTGTGAAAGAATTTAACATTTATGTCATTGCTATTGAAAATGAAAAGTAATACGCTATAGATATATGAAAATTCACACTTCGAATTTCTTCGCAATGATTGACCTGATTGCTGATGTCTTTCAAATATGATTGATTTTGGTTGTTCATCGCAAATCTATAACAGGAAACCGTCCGGACAGGCGGAAGAAGAATTTGTAAGTGAGAATAGTTAGGAGGCTATGAAAATGAGCAAAAAGGTGTTAATAGTCGGCGGTGTTGCCGGAGGAGCGTCCGCTGCTGCACGGGTAAGAAGACTGGATGAGAATGCGCAAATCATTATGTTTGAAAAAGGCCCCCACGTCTCTTTTTCAAACTGTGCTCTGCCTTATCATTTAAGCGGGATCATCGAAAACAGTGATTCCCTTGTGTTAATGCAGCCGGAAACCTTTAAGAAACGTTTTAACATTGACGCGAGGGTAAACAATGAAGTTGTCAAAATACATCGTGACAAAAAGATAGTAACTGTAAAAAATCTCCTTACCGGGGAAATTTATGAGGAATCATATGATAAATTAGTACTGTCTCCCGGTGCATCTCCTATTGTTCCAAATCTGGAAGGAGTTACTGCCGATCATGTGTTTACTGTTCGCAATGTGGTTGATATTGCGAATCTGAACAATTATGTAAAACAGGAACACGTAAAAGATGTGGCTGTAATCGGCGGCGGTTTTATCGGAGTAGAGGTCGCTGAAAATCTTCGTATGGCAGGACTGAATGTGTTGCTGGTTGAATTTGCCGGGCAAATTTTGGCTCCTTTTGATTACGATATGGTGCAGATTCTCCATAAAGAAATGCTGGATAAAGGGATTCAACTTATCGTAAATGACGGCCTTGCGAGAGTGGGACAAGACTACATAGAAACTCAATCGGGCAAAAAAATCGCTGCACAGGCAGTTGTCCTGGCAATTGGAGTTCGTCCGGAAACGGCCCTTGCAAAAGATGCCGGTCTTGAAATAGGTGAGACAGGAGCAATTAAGGTAGACCACAACTATCAAACAAGCGATAAGGATATTTATGCCGTTGGAGATGCCATTGAGGTTTATCACCGTCTGACCCATAAGCCGGCACGGTTGGCGCTTGCGGGGCCGGCACAAAGACAAGCGCGGGCAGCGGCTGACCATATGTACGGAATCCCAAATCGCAATAACGGTGTCATCGGCTCATCCTGTGTTAAAGTATTTGATTTAAATGCGGCTTCAACCGGCTTAAATGAAAAGCAGGCGCAAACTGCAGGCATTCAGTATGATTCTGTATACATTATTCCTTCAGATAAGGTTGGTTTAATGCCGGACAGCAATCCGATGCATTTTAAGTTAATTTATGAATATCCGACCGGAAAAATTTTAGGTGCTCAGGGTATTGGTAAAGGAAATGTCGATAAACGGATTGATATTATCGCATCAATGATCTTAATGGGTGCCACCCTTGAAGATCTTAAAGAACTGGAGTTATGTTATTCCCCTGTCTTCGGTACAGCAAGAGATGTTGTAAATATGGCAGCTCTTGTTGGATTGAATTTGTTAAATGGAGTATACAAGCAGGTGCCTGTCACTAAAGTCCGGGAACTGGTTGAAAATGAAGCGTGCATCATTGATGTCAGGGAAAAAAGAGAGTACGAGAACGGTCATTTAGTCAATGCAGTTAACATTCCGTTTAGCGAGTTCAGACAACGGCTTGATGAGATTCCGAAGGATCGTCCGGTTTATATCCACTGCCGCTCCGGTCAGAGAAGCTACAATGTTGTTGTCGCTCTTCAGCAGCTCGGTTTTGATAATGTTTATAACGTTTCCGGTTCTTTCCTTGGAATCTGCCTGTATGAGTACTTTAATGATGTGACTACAGGCAGAGAGAAGATCGTTACCAAATATAATTTTAGATAAATCATTTTTGAAAACAGAAGTGTCCTATGGCTGAAAATGAAAAGCGGGCACAGGAAGCATGGTTTTTAAATCCTTTTCCTGAAAGCTGCACGAAATATTTTTTGAAAATGCAGCTAAAGATAAATTGATTGTTGCAGAAGAAATGAACCGCTTGCTTTTTTTACAGAAAGGGTGATCCTGGAGTCATTATGTTCTTCTTCGGATCACCCTTTTTTTGTGAATTTAAATTTATGTAGGACATCTTCCGGTCATAAATTCCATCCGGACTTTTGTTCTAAATACTGTTTGTTGATGTACGAAGTTGGTTGGAATTGGGGGTAACCGAATACAGGGATTCAATCCAGCTTAACGCCGAAGCAACATACAGCAGACTGTGACGGCTAAAAAGTTGTAAAGTTTTGTCAATTTGTTCATTAAATAACTCCCATTGATCATATATGATTTCATATTGTCCGTTCAAAAGTTCCATTGTCCGTTGCTCTCTGGATTCTGCTTTTTCAATGATCCGGATAAGCAATTGTTCGAGATTGTCTATTTTTTGCTCTAATTCGTTTATTTTTCCGTTCATGTTTTGATTGTGTTCCACTGCACTCCGGTTATTAAGGTCCTTTTCAACCAATTCGTTGATGTATTTAGATAACTGGTTTTTTTGAGCCTTAGAATTTAACTGATTATAAACTTCATCGCTCATCCGGTTTGTTACAAATCCCATTCTTCCTTTTCTTGCAGTTTCTTTGTCAGGTTTCTTTCTCATTAAAATCCTCTCCTTTTTAGTTCTAAAGTCCTCTCATTTCCCGTATTTATATGAAAAAAACTCGCATCCTGCCCCGGATACGAGTTTTAATAGTGATATTGAACTATGTTATATAAGTGATTAAAGTGATTGTATTCAAAAAAATTAAGCATTTTAAATCCGTCCATCCTTATTAAGGAAATAATAGTTGCTTTCTTACAGTATATCTGAGGAATGTGCTGATTTCAAATGAAATTAATGAAAGAATTGGAAAAGCTGCTAAGGTATCTGCAGATATTTTTTTACAATTTCATGAACTTCATTTGTGGTTTCTATTTTATAATTATCTATTACATAACTGTAAGCAATCAAAGCATCTTCCAAATCTTTTTCATCTAAAAAATAACGTTTTCTAATATGCCTTTTTGATTCGTCAGAACGTTCGATAACAAACTCGCCGTCTTCTTTGTAGATCTTTAAAGTCTTCATTTGAGTCATTCTCCTTATAGTATGCAATGGTGTTAGTCATCCAATCCGGCAGCAGTCCTGTTAACATTTATCGCAATACTGTTCCATTTTAAAGCTTTGAAACAGAAGTATAAACAAAAAAGAAAGCCCTTTCTTTTATATTAATATAACAAATAAAAGCAATGTTGAATTCCTTATTCAGACCAAAAATGTGAATTTTTTGAGACACTTAAATTTGCTGGAATTCCAAATAAGAATAGTTTGATAGCGCTATCATATTCCGTATAGCAAATAATTGTCAGGGAAAAATGAAAGGATTCGGAGAAGGAACCTGAGCCGAAAAATATTTATATTTACAATGAAAAAAAGATCAGATCAAAAATCATTTAAGCACAATTAAGCAGACAAATTTATTGCTTGTAAACAAGAAAAAACCCTTGATATACAAGGGTTTTTAAGAATGGAGCATAGCGGGCTCGAACCGCTGACCTCTACAATGCCATTGTAGCGCTCTCCCAGCTGAGCTAATGCCCCGAATGAATCGTACAAGATTCATTATAGCATCCCCCAAAAAAAGTGCAAGTCCTTTTTTAAAAAAGTCTTGCAAAAAAATAGGAGATCTTAATAAAGCGTTTCTATTTCAACATTTTTAATGTCTTCGAGTTCGGAAACTTTATGATATATTTCAGTGGGTTCTTTTTTATAATGAACGGCAATTAATAAATAGACGAGATGTCCTCCGTTCTCCAAGTCTTTTATTCGAATATTCTTAATGGAGATTTTCTTTTCTTTCAGAGCTTCCAAAACAAAATCTATTTTTTTCTTTTCCAAAACCTTTATTTGCAGGCGAATTTCCCGATCTTTCAGATGTTTAAGTCCGAAGAACCCTATAATGTGGGGAAGCACTTCAACACTGATTATCAGCAGCAGAGCGCCGGCGATAGCCTCCCAATAAAAACCTGCTCCAACGGCGACACCTATTCCGGCTGCTCCCCAGATCAAAGCGGCAGTAGTCAGACCGGAGATATTATCATTTCCTCTTCTTAAAATCACCCCGGCTCCCAAAAATCCGATTCCGGAAATAATTTGTGCAGCGAGGCGGAGAGGATCCATTTGTATATTTATTTCTTCATTTTCCGGAAAAGTATAGGCTGATTCGATGGATACAATAGTTAATAAACAACTGGCAATGGAAATGACCAGACTGGTTTTCAGGCCAACAGGTTTTCTTTTTATTTCTCTTTCCAGACCAATAATGAGCCCGAGAATCGTTGATAACCCCAGTTTTAATAATTCGTCCATTCCGATTAATATCATATAAAGTCTCCTTAATTGTTCTATTTTGCCGATCACGAATTAATAAATGGAGGAATGGCGGCCGGATGAAAATAATAGTAGAATAAAAATAATGCGTTGAATTTATTTTATTGAAAAAGGTGCAGCATCATGAGATTTCAGAGAATGAATCCTTATATATATATCTTTATCGGTGTCATCGCAGTTTCCACTTCAGCTATTTTTGTAAAATTAACCTCTGCATCCTCAGGAGTCACCGCTTTTTACAGGATGTTTTTTACTGTTGTGATGATGCTCCCGGTCTTTTTATTAAAATATGTTTCTGAAGTGAAGAATATTACGAAGCGTGACTGGTTGTTTTGTATTGCAGCAGGGACGTTTCTGGCTTTTCATTTTATCCTCTGGTTTGAATCATTAAATTATACCTCTGTTGCCAGTTCAACTGTTTTAGTTACGCTTCAGCCCTTATTTGCTTTTGCCGGCGGGTTCTTATTTTTTAAAGAAAAATATTCTTTTCTGGCAATATTAAGTGCATGTATCGCTATTTCGGGCAGTGTGGTTATTGGCTGGGGAGATTTCCGTATCGCCGGCCCCGCTCTCTTTGGTGATATTTTGGCGCTCATTGCCTGTGCCCTTATAACGGGATATTTAATGTTTGGACAAACTGTAAGAAAAAGAGTATCGAGTATTGCTTATACATTCGTTGTATATGGAATCAGTGCAATAGTCTTATTTGTCTATGTATGGATTGTACAGGAACCGTTTTTTGTTTACCCGGCAAAGGATTGGATCTATTTTATTCTTCTCGCAATTTTCCCGAACCTTATGGGACACTCTCTGTTTAATTGGTCGCTGAAGTGGGTCGATACAACCGTTATCTCGATGGCAATTCTGTTCGAACCTGTCGGAGCCGCGGTCTTGGCCTACTTCATCCTCGGGGAAAAACTGGTGGTCACACAAATTTTGGGAGGACTTGTTATCATAGGGGGCCTGCTTCTTTTCACTTTTAATGAAAAATTGTCTGTCCGCCTAAAAACCGACATGAGCATTAATTTGTTGAAAAAAAACTGAGAATGAGATTATAATGACCCATTATTTTTGAAAAATATAATGAAAGTCATACCGTGAAAGGAGGAGGGGAGAATGTTTATGAAATGGGACTCTACATTTTCCTCATTTCCTGTTTTAGAAACAGAAAGATGCATACTGAGAAAAATTGAATTAAATGATGCCTTAAATTTGTTTGAATATATGTCCAAGGAAGAAGTGACAAAATATTACGATGTAGAAACTTTAACATCAAAGGAGCAAGCAGTTGATTTAATCAATGGTTTATTGCAACGTTATATGGTGGGAAGACAAATCCGCTGGGGGATCACGATGAAAAACAGCAACAAGTTGATTGGCACTTGCGGATTTCATGCTCTTGAACCGGATCATTTTAAAGCTGAAGTTGGCTATGAACTTCATCCGGATTATTGGGGTCAGGGAATCATGACGGAAGCATTAGCCCGGATTATTCAATACGGCTTTACAGAAATGGGTCTTAACCGAATTGAAGCTTTCTATGTTCCGATGAATACCGCTTCAAAAAAGGTTCTCGAAAAAAACGGATTCATTTATGAGGGGCTATTAAGAAAAAGATTTTTTACAAAAGATAAATTTATTGATGTTGAATTATGTGCTTTGTTAAAAGAAGAATATATATTAAATGTCCAAAATTTAATCTAAAAGTGAATTTAAATATTTTTTTGTCCATCAACAATAAAATTTTTAAAAAATGGTATTGAATTATTTTTTAGGACATGATATAGTTTTCTATGTCCTTACGGAGCGTAAGTTTTTAAGAAAAAATATTTTTAAAAACTTATTGACTTGCTCTAAGACGATGTGTTATTTTAATAAAGTCGCTTTTAAAAAACTTGTTCTTTGAAAACTGAACAAATCATACGTCAACTCAGAAATGTTGAGGCGACTGTTTAACTCCGACAGGCGTTGGAAGGCCGCGCGGAAAATCCGCTTTTTGGATTGAAGCGGGGACTGAAACGACCGAGGAGTTAGGAGCCGAAACAAGACAACAGAAATGTTGAGGCGACTGTTCGATGAACAGTCACCAAAAGTCAACGTTAGTTCTATTAATACGCACATTCAAGTGCGAACGAGCTATTCAACTCTTTTATGGAGAGTTTGATCCTGGCTCAGGACGAACGCTGGCGGCGTGCCTAATACATGCAAGTCGGGCGGACGATTGAAAGC
>JANWJP010000026.1 GCA_025451895.1 Robertmurraya sp. | reverse complement strand
GAAGAGAGTACTTGTCATTCCCAATGAAATTCTCTTGAGATTTTCTGAATTTCCGGAGAGCAGTCACCTTCTCGGCATCATAAAAAGGAATACAGAATGGATTAAACTGACACAAGGCTTGCTCTATTATTATGGAACACTAACAAGTTCGAAATTAATGGATTTTCTCGAAAATACATACTTAACAGACGGTTTTGATCACTTTAAATATTTTTACATTATGGAAGAAGCGGCCTATTATTATAAAAATATTAAGATCAAAGGTAACTACTGGTCTAATATTCGGGTATATGATCCGGAAATTGTGCTTGAAGAGCATAAGAAAAGGGAGGGACTTCCTTATTATCCCTTCAGTAAAGAGCAATTATTACAGGCCGGAGAAGTTGATTATATAGAAAGAAATAAAAGCTATCTTGATCTTGTAAACTTCCTTACTGGCCATTTGGATGTTGACAAAAAGAAGGCGGACAATTTAACAGAAGAATGTGTTTTTGCAACAAGAAGCGGGGGAACGCCGGTTAATGTTCTGACTTTCCTTCAGCACCATCTCGTCTTCCCGGATGAACAAACATTCAAGGAGCTGGCCGAAAAAGTTATTAAGCTTATGAATAATACCAGGGAATGGTTTTTGAAAGGATATACTTCCGAAGAACTGCAAAAAATGGAAGAAAAAAGTCTCAAACCTTTGCCGCAAAAAAAGAAAAAAATCGGCAGAAATGAAAAATGTCCGTGCGGAAGCAATAAAAAATACAAAAAATGCTGCGGAAGATAACAACATCAGCAGCACTTTCGCGATGATACTGCGGATCCGGAAAGACAGGTTTTAAAAAACCGGCTTTTTGGGATACTTATGGAGACAAAAAGATATTGAATTTTACGGAAGGCATTCCCATGAGCCATTTATGGGAATAGAACGTTATGACTAAAATAAAAATCAATGAGTCAATTCTCCGGTCTCCATGAATTTTTCATGGTGACAAACCGGTATTTATATCATTAAATAAAGTTTTTAAAAACATCATCTTATTCTAAATCGCAAGGGATGTCTATATATACAGTACATGAAGACAATCCCTTGCAGTATTTTGTCAAAATATCCAAGAGATCCGGCCGGTTGTTGTGAATCTGTAATATTCCATACAAGATTTCATGGTTCCCCTGATACGTCCATGAATGCTCAACCTTGTTGCAAAGAATTCTTATGGCAGGCAACTTTCGCCGCCGGTATTCTTGCTTGAAAAGCAGTAAAATCACAATTTAAGTTAATTCCATACAAAAATTTATTAATTGCCTTCTTCCCATTAAATTATTTTCATTCTCTCCAACAACTCTTCTCTTAAAACAACAGCATGATTGTGCCGGGTGTCCCTGGCGGCATACAAGAGAGTGACCGTCCCGAGATTGGCTAATCGGATTATTTGCTCAAGGAGCACGATTTTTTCAGGGCTCTTTCTCAGTTCCTCTTTGTATTTTAAGCGGAATTCCGGAAACCTTTCCTGCCGATGGCCAAACCATTTCCTCAGTTCATTACCGGGTGCAATATCCTTAAACCAAAATGAAAGTTTTGCATCTTCCTTTTTGATTCCCCGCGGCCAAAGCCTGTCAATTAAAATTCGGCACCCGTCGTTTTTTGCCGGGGGGTCATATATTCTTTTAAGGTTAATCTTTTTCATTAAATCACCTTTGCAAAGAATGCTCCTGCACTGAATTCTCACAGCCGGGAAAAACATTTCCTCTGAAGGGCCTGATTATGAGATAATATCTCTGGATTTATCTCAATGTTTTTTCAGTTTTTTTGTTTTAAGGGAAGGGAATGATTATATGTGGATTCTTTTCATCATTGAACTTATTATGATCGCAGTATTTATCCTTATTGGCTGGGCCATAAAGAAAAAAAAGGCGTACTGGTTGATTTCCGGATTTAGTTCCCGTTCAAAAGAGGAGCAGGAAGAACTGATTAAAAATGGTCTGCCGCAAAAGACGGGTACCTTAATGTATATCATCGGAATTGAAATGTTAATATTACTTCCGTTAATTTTTACACCATTTAAGTATGTTATGGAAATTCAATTTGGCCTCATGTTTGCGACCATGATGGGAGGACTTATATATCTTTCCAGGTATGAAATTCCGAGAAAGAGAAAGCAGAGCTACATAATCAGCATTAGTTTAACAATTTTCCTGTTTATTATTCTCGGGGGACTTGCTTACTTGGGATATCAGGGTTTTGATTTGACGGTAAAAGAGAATTCCTTTGAAATATCGGGGATTTACGGGGATAAGTGGAATATTGATGATATCAAAGGGATAGAGTTAATGGAAAGAATGCCTGAAGTTACTGTAAGGCAAAATGGTTTTGGTTTATCAGATGTATCCAAAGGATATTTTAAAGTAAAAGGATACGGGAAAAGCCTGATCTTTATAGAACATGGACATTCTCCATACTTATATCTCCATTTACATGAAAATAGACATATCTTTATTAACAACAAAGACCCCCGGATCACAGAGCAATGGTATAAAGAATTAAAAGAAAAATTAAAGTAAAAAGTAAAGGGGACAATAATCAGACAGGAGAAAGATATGAATAATGGAACGAAAAGAAACTATGTATTTATTTCTTTGATTATCGCCACATTCTTGACAGCTATTGAGGGAACAATTGTCAGTACGGCGATGCCAAAAATTGTTGATGATTTAGGCGGAAGCCATTTATATACATGGGTGATTTCCGTTTATTTATTGACAACGGTCATCAGCACTCCTGTTTTCGGAAAACTCGCTGATTTATACGGGCGAAAACGGATGTTTACCATTGGAGTGCTGGTGTTTTTATGCGGTTCGATGTTGTCAGGATTCTCTCAAAGCATGGAGCAGCTGGTCATTTTTCGGCTGATTCAGGGAATCGGGGCAGGAGCTTTAGCGACGATCCCGTTTACAATTATCGGAGATGTGTTTACTTTTGAAGAACGGGGCAAGGTTCAAGGCTGGATTAGCAGCGTTTGGGGGGTATCCGGCATCATTGGTCCAGTGACCGGCGGTTTAATAGTTGATTTTATATCCTGGCATTGGATCTTTTTTATGAATTTACCTTTTGGACTTGTTTCGCTCTTTTTGTTAAGAATATCGTTAAAGGAGAACCTGGAAAAAAAGAAACAGTTGATCGATTATCCGGGTATGATTACTTTTTCATTGTCTATGACATCATTTTTGTTTGCATTAACTTTGTTAAGAGAACAGGGTTCTTTTACGGCTGCGGCAGGCCTTCTTACAGTCACTGTCGTTCTTCTCGGTGCATTTCTGTTTATTGAAGCGAAGAGCAAAGAACCAATGCTGCCGCTTTCCTTTTTTAAAATTCCTGTTTTAGTGATTGCAAATACAGCCGGATTTCTCCTTGGTTTTGTTTTAATAACTGCAACTTTTTACATCCCGCTTTGGGTACAAGGCGTTACCAACTTAAATGCGACTTTTTCCGGAATCGCGGCTTTACCGACTTCCGTCACTTGGCTGTTTGGGGCTCTTGTGGCAGGGCGAAAACTCGGTAAAACTCCCATTGGCATCATCGTTACAACAGGGATCTTCTTCGTGATTGCCGGTACATTTAGCATGGTTCTCTTCAAAACAGATACGACAATTCCCTGGATGATGGCTGCAACGGCGCTTCTCGGTTTTGGATTCGGAATGGCGTTTACAGCCTTTACTGTTGCTGTTCAATCGGCTGTTGAATGGAGAATGAGGGGAGCGGCGATGGGAACCCATAATCTTATGAAAAATCTCGGACAGGCGATCGGTATTTCTCTCTCGGGACTGTTGCTGAGCGATGAACTGAAAGGAGCCGCTCTCGAAGCAAGTTTACACTCTGTATTTATATTGCTTGTGATACTTTCCACGGTTGCCATGGGCATTTCTTTTATACTCTTCGGAAAAAGGGGAAGAAATTTCGCAGTTCATTAATCACTTTGCAACCCGATATAATCGGCTGACATTTTTGAATTCGTTCACCGTTTGTTAACAGTTTAACAGGGAAAGGTACGAATGGTATGTAAATCCACATTAACACTGTGATATAATTTTTAAGTGAGAACATGTAATAAATGACAAACTGAAGGAGGAGCTTTTTTATGGGTTGTGGGTGTCATCACGATTTACATGACGGAAAAGCAATCGTTGATCATGTGAAAAGAAAGGGGAAAGAGAATGAGAAACCCCTTGTAGAGCATCAAATCTCCTGTCAATGCGGAACTGTATTCACCTTTGAAAAAGTAGTCATGAATTGCCCGGAATGCGGTATGACTTATGCCGTTACTCCTTGCAGCTCCGATAATATTGAAAATATAAAGCCGGCCGGCATCCGTTACGCTTAATTGTCATGATGCCGCCGAATATCATAAAAACAGACGGCTTTTCGGCCGTCTGTTTTCATGCGGGGATTTCCTTTTTTCTTATAAACCTGATGAATAAAATACCGGCAAAGGAGAGTATTGATAATATAAACAAACAAACGGCAGCAAAAATACAGCCGGTCATAAAGAGAACGGATTTAACATAATCATGCACAATTGTCAAAACAATTTCGGGCCCTTCGTAGTCAGCAGTAAGGATATAGGTGCCGGGTTCCTCCGCTTGAAAACCGGCAATTGAAATTCCGTGCCTTCCAAAATGAGAGTAGGAAGAATAGCCGGATAACCGTTTCAATTCAATGATACTTCCGGAGGTTTTATTTCTCAAATGTAATGACAAATCGTTAATTACTTCTTCTGATAGTTTATTATCATCCCGATATTCATAGAAAATTGTATACTTTCCGGGTTTATCAATTGTAAAAACATGGCTTCCCGGTACCGCAAACCTTTCTCCCTCGTCAATGGCATGAAAATTTGAAGAAACAGAGACAATTCCTGTTCCAATAGCTGTAATCAGTAATAATAACGGCAATATGTACCACTTTCGGGCCGGTATTTTGTTAGTTGTCATTCTTTTCCTTCCTTTTATAGAGTTTGGACTTGCAAAGCTGTTGCTTTTTATAGACGATTTAATTGTCCGGCGCAAATTCTTTCTGCAGTTTCCGGACGGCAGCCAGGTCTGCAGGGGCCCATTTTAATGAATGGAGGTCTTCCCGCTTCAACCACGCCAGTTTCGCATGTTCCCTGGCCACCGGTTCACCGTTTATAATTTTTGCTTTAATGGTATGTAACTCGATAATAAAGCTGTCATATTCATATGTATTTTTATGAAAAAACTCTAAAGCTTTAATTTGGCAATCAAGCTCTTCGCTGATTTCACGCTCAAGCGCATAAAATATATTTTCATTCTGCCCGACCTTACCGCCGGGAAATTCCCATAAATCAGGCATTGACATTTCCGGTGACCGCAAAGCGCATAAGATTTCCCGCTTATCATTTTCTATAATTGCCGCTACAACTTGGATTATTTTTTTCAGCAAAAAACACCTCTCTTTCTTGAAACTCTTTTCTTAAAGCAATTATTTGATCCTTACACCGGCGACCAGGCTGTGAAGGCGGGGGAAACAACTTTTATCCCCGCCTGATTCCTGCGTTCAAAAAGGAACAGTTATGTTTTAGACTAAGGCTTTTGTCTTATTATTCACAAAGACAAAGAAACTGACATCTTTATTATTATCGTAACTTTGCATCCAATTCTTGAAGGAGTTCACCAATTTTTTGATTATTAATGACAAGATCGGCATATATATCCATGCTTGTTTTTTCCATATTTGCAATTACCAGCTTGGCACCGTGTTCTTTCGCAATTAACGGAAATTGATTGGCCGGAGTAACCGTCAACGATGAACCGAGTACAATAAACAATTCCGCTTTTTGTGCCTCTTCAAAAGCCATTTGAAAAGCATCTTCCGGCAAAGCCTCACCGAATAAAACAACGGATGGTCTTAAAATTCCTCCGCATTCGCAGTAATATTCTTCATTGAGATATTCTTCACTGTTGTATTCCTTCCGGCACGATTGACAGTGCAATTTCTGAAGGGTGCCGTGAAGTTCTGCAACCCGGATGGAACCGGCCAGTTGATGAAAACCATCAACGTTTTGGGTAATAATCGATTGGATCAATCCGTCCCGCTCCCAATCAGCAAGTATAAAATGACCGTTATGGGGGCCAACCTCTTTTACACCAAGAACCCGTCCCCGGTAAAACTCAATGAATTCCTGAACATTATTATTCAGCGCTTCCGTACTTGCCAATTTACTCGGATCTTTTTTCTTCCACAGTCCCTTAGAAGAACGAAAATCGGGTAATCCGCTTTCTGTCGACATTCCCGCACCGGTAAAAACAACCGTATACTTGGAAGTCTTCAGCCATTGACTTAGCATGAGCATCATCTCCCTTTTCAATCAAACCTCTATCTCCATTATAAAAATGAAACTTCTTTCCATAAAGGCTTATACCAACTGCTTACTGGAACACAACAAGAAAAAATTATGATTACCCGAATCAGAGGGTATCTTCTCATTCATTAATTCACATCCTGTCCCCCCGTACCTGGTTTTTCTCTTCAAAATTATGCTTGCCGTCCATCTTTCTCTCCGGCTATAGTGGAAATGAAATCATCAATTTTTAAAAACCCATAAATAATCATATACAGTTAAAACCAATTTCAGAACTTCACTGCAGGGCAATAAATTGTTGCTCTTAAGGAACCGCCCGCATTTTCAAATTCTTGAAATCAGCATTCCTTGAGTTCCGTCAGATCTCTTCAATTTTCTGAACAATGTTACGGATATATTTGCCGGCTCTAATGTAATTCCAGCAATAATAAAGTACGGATTCTTATTGTCTGTGTTTATTAAATAATACCCATGAGTGCGCTCTGCATGACAGAGAAAATCATTACCAAAAAACGTTCATTTTGTTAATAACCGTCATTATTCCCAATCAAAAGCGGGCAAGCTAAAAATACCAATATTCAATTTAGTAAGGAGGGAGTACATATGTTCAATTTTGAACAAATTAATTGGGAAAAATTTTTTGTGAATACAGGGATCATTGCTTTAAAAATTATCATTATTCTTTTCGCTTACAGATTAGTGAAAAGTTTGGCTTTGAAAGTGGTCCGAAACTTCTTTGAAAGTATTATAAAACGGAAGAATATTTCCAAAAGCCGTGCAAAAACTTTGCAAAAACTCGGGGAAAACACCATTACCTATGTCCTGATATTTATTTTGGCCGCAACCTTATTCAATATCTTAGGTATTCCTGTCGCCAGCCTCATTGCGGGTGCCGGGGTGGTAGGTCTGGCGGTCAGCTTCGGTGCACAAGGACTGGTCAGTGACGTTGTGACCGGTTTTTTTCTGTTATTGGAAAGACAAATCGATGTCAATGATTATGTTACTGTTGGGGATTATGAGGGGATTGTAGAATCAATCGGACTGAGAACAACGCAAATCCGCAGCTTTAACGGTACTTTAAATTATATACCAAACCGGGAAATAATCGCTGTTTGCAATCATTCGCGGGGAAACATGCGGGCGCTTGTAGATATAAGCATTTCCTATCATGAAGATGTTAATCGGGCAATTGAAATTCTGGAAAAAACATGCAGGGAGATAGCCGATCAAAATCCCGCGATTGTAGAAGGACCTAATGTTCTGGGTGTACAGGCTTTTGGAACCTCAGATGTTATCCTCCGGGTCATTGCCAGAACAAAAAATATGGAACAATGGGGGGTGGAACGACAACTGCGAAAGGCTATTAAGGAAGCTTTCGATGCCCATGGAATCCGGTTGCCGGCGACCCGCCATGTGTTAATACGCGAAGAAGAGGGGAAATCCTGAGGATACATCCTAAGTATAAAAAAGAACAGTGTTTTCCTTTTAAATAGTTAAATAAGAGTAAACTTATAAAAAAATGAAAATTTTATATTTATTGTGTAATTTGTCACAGTTTTTTCACAAAAACTTTAGTAAAATACTGTTTAAGATTTACAAAAAAGAAAGAAGGGAGCTGAGTAAAGCTAAGGAAGTTTTCATTAACACTCTTATGTCCTGTCATCGCCGGTTTCTTTTGTTCCTCAACAATTTTTCACCAGTATTTCAAAATCTGTCCTGTAACCACAGTTTTTAAGACGTAACTATGTTCTTTGGAAAACCGCAATGCAAGATCTCCAAATTATTCATTTAAAACCTGAAAGTCAATTTTTTTCATAATACAAGGGGGGAGAAATAATGAATCTTCTCGAAAAAATAAGGAAGATTAACCGGTTATTACAAACTAATATTAAGAAAGAATACTACTATAAGGAAATCTCCCATACTCTCAGTGAAGTTTTAAATGCTGATACAGTTATTGCAGCCAAAAACGGGGAACTGCTCAGTTTTTCTATAAAAAACGGGCTGTTTAATGACTCATTAAGCAGGATTCTTGAGAAAGGACGACTCCCTGATGACTGCAACGAAAAACTGCTGGAAATTTCTGTTACTATTCCGAATATAGAAGACCTTGTTGAAACTCCGGAAAAGCTGCCGTTCAATTATGGATCCACAACAGTTATTCCCATTTTCGGAAGCGGAGAGCGGCTCGGAACGGTGCTCTTAACAAAACATGACCGGGGATTTCAGCCGGAAGATCTTATTATCGGAGAATACGGTTCTGCTGTTGTAGGTTTTGAGCTTTTGCGCAGTGAAGCGGAAAAAAGGGAAGAAAAGGCCCGCAATAAAGCAAGCATAAAAATGGCGATATCGTCTTTATCCTACAGTGAGCTGGAAGCAGTGGAGCATATTTTTGCCGAACTCGACGGAAATGAAGGTTTAATCGTTGCTTCAAATATAGCGGACAAAAAAGGCATTACTCGCTCCGTCATTGTTAACGCCCTTAGAAAACTCGAAGGGGCGGGGATTATTAATTCACGCTCATTGGGAATGAAAGGAACATTTATTAAAGTATTAAATGATCAATTCTTACCTGAGCTTCACTCCATGAGGGTGTCATAAAGATACGAAATTTACAAGCCTTTTAGTCATGCACTTGATTAAAAGGCTTTTTCGTGTGATCGGAAGAAACTGCCGTCTGTATAAAACGGAATCAAATTGCATTTTTCCAGCTTTTAGAAAGGAATCATGAAAAAATAAGGAATTATTTGAACAATTATCCGAATTTTGATACTATTCAAAATAATAATCTTATAACTTAAAAATACATAGTGAAAAACAATGAATGAGAGGAATGAAAAAGCCATGAGAACAGAAAAACTGGAAAAGCTTTTAGAACAAACAGTTCTCCCCGTCATTTCTGCTCCGATGTTCCTGGTCTCCGGACCGGAACTGGTGATTGAAACATGCAAAAATGGAATTATTGGTTCGTTTCCTTTATTAAATGCCCGGAACGATGTTATTTTGGAAGAATGGCTCATGACCATAAAAAATGAATTACAAAGAGCAAAAGATGATACCAAAAAAGTAGCCCCGTGGGCTGTGAATCTCATCCTTCATCGCTCAAATCACCGTTTTAACAGCAATCTTGACTTAATAAGAAAATATAAGCCTCCGATAGTCATTACTTCATTGGGAAATCCACAGGGAATAACAGATATCGTTCATTCTTACGGCGGTCTGGTCTTTTCGGATGTGGCAACAATCCGGCATGCCGAAAAGGCTGCCGCGTCCGGTGTCGACGGCTTGATTCTTGTATCCGCGGGAGCGGGGGGCCATGGCGGTGAAATAAATCCATTTGCTTTTATGGGAGCAGTCCGCAAGTTTTGGAAAGGTATCACGTGTATTGCCGGTTGTATAACCACAGGCGAAGATATACTTGCTGTTAAAGCAATGGGAGCAGATTTTGCATATATGGGAACCCGCTTTATCACAGCCGGGGAAAGCATGGCGTCGGCTGAATACAAGAAAATGATTATCGACTCAACCTCGGATGATATTTTGTATACAGATGCTTTCAGCGGTGTAAAAGGAAATTATCTTATTCCGAGTATTAAAAAAGCCGGTTTGAATCCGGAAAACATTAAAAATAAAGGTGAACTTGATTTTTCTCAAAAAGACGGTTCCCGGATCAAAGCATGGAAAGATATTTGGTCCGCAGGGCAGGGAGTGAATGGAATAGACAATATCAGCCCTGCAGCCGAAATAATCAATGATTTGCGTGCTGAATACGATCAAGCACTGGCACGACTCCAATCTTCCCGGGCAAAATACTCTTAAGCAGTCATATTCCACTGCAGCCAAACTGTCATACGGTATCATCTTAGAAATTTACCGTGAAAAGGGCTCATCGATCGCATAACCGGATTAATAGCCAATTACAGCGGACCAAATTAAAAAACTGCCGGGCATTAAATTGAATAAATATTCTCTTCCAGAAAAATATATTTGATCGACGGATAACAGGACGAACTCCCAGTCTTATCATGACAGGGAACCGCAAAAATGATTTCCCCGAAAACTATAAAAGCCCGGGGAAGTTTAAACCCCGGGCTTCTTAGCCGTTATTCAGACAGAGGCTTGTTATTGCCGATTTGTATATCTGAAAGCGGTAAAGTAATTACTTTCCCGCCAACTTGTACATGAATCGTATCTTTAAAGATTGCCTTTACTAGTCCTTTCAGGGAAATTGTTGAATTAACCGAGATATTTTTTGAATCATTTTTGGACTCACTTTTTGACCCAGGGTTTTCAGGCATAGGAACAACCTCCAGTATTCTCAAAAAAATATGACATGTTCATTTATACGGAATCCTTTTTAAAAATACTCTTGCAAACTCCGTTTTTGCTCAACCGTTCACGGCATTATACACCATTTTTTCCAATATAACCGCTGATATGAATTTTATTAATATATTTATAGGCGTGAAGCAAAAAAAAGCTAAAAAACAACATATTAACAGAGAAAAAGAAAAAATTAATCCGTATTTATATTATAATACGGAGAAACATTAAAATATTCAATCAATAACCTCATAATTTTTATGGGAAATAACTGTTAAAGGGGTATCAAGTCTTAACAAATGCGCATCTTCTTCACTTATTTTCGCAATAACACTCGACTCCCGAACTTGATGAACCTCTCCTACCAACTCTACTCCCAATCTGGTAAATCTGATTTTATCTCCATCTTTTGCTGTTTTTTTATTACCCAATTTCTACTCCTCCGGTTACCATCAAAAACTTTATAGCTATTAAAAATTTCTGTAAAAATATGAACTGTAGGTCAAGTATTACATGTTATTAATCTTCTGTCAAGAAAAAGGTGAACTCTGGCTCACCTTTTTCCTGATATGTTATAATGATTTCGAGGTGGTACTATGTCAGAAAAGCTCGATGAGCAGCTTGTCGGTGATTTTCCTGCCATTCCGAAGCAGGAACGTGCTCTGTTGAAACGACAGGCTCTGCTGGAAAGCGGCAGAATTCTTTTTGCAGAAAAAGGATATGAACAAACAACAGCAAAAGATATCGCTTCCCATGCAGATGTGGCAACAGGCACTTTTTACCGGTATTTTTCCGATAAACGACAGCTTTTAATGGCTCTTTTAGAAGATAAATTAGAAAAAATCCTTCCACCCGAACCACAGTGGGGTGAAGCCAATCCTCAAAATCTGCTGGCGGCAATTTTGGAAGAACATATTAAAAATTTGCAGGAACTCGGCCTGTATGATGTTCTGCCTGAGTTGTTGACAAAGGATCCGCAATTTGCTGAAGTGGTTCGTAAAGCCAGACAAAAAATATATGATAAAATCTATCAAGATTTGTTATTGGCCAGGGAAATGGGGTTAATTTGGGAAGATCTCAACCTGGATTGGCTTGCATGGGCAATTATAACTCTTTTGGAAAATACACCCGAAAAACTTATGAATACCTCAAAAAAACAGGATTTTTATGACGCAGCCAAGGTGATTTGCAGATTAGTACTTCCTCCGGACAAATATATTTAATACTGCTGTAAAAAAGAAAGCAAACAACTTCACCAATATTTAGGGAACTTGTTGACTTTCTTTTTTTTCTCTTTTATTATACCCATAGGGGTAAATGGATACATATTTATACTTTGAAATTGTATTCATCCGGTTCTATCAAAATATATTTATTAAGTATTGCGGAGGGAGATCATGGTTAAAAAGGTCATTGTTGTCGGGGGTGTTGCCGGAGGGGCAACAGCTGCGGCCAGATTAAGAAGAATCAGTGAAGATGTAGAAATTATTCTGGTTGAACGGGGAGAGCATATTTCCTTTGCCAACTGCGGACTGCCGTATTATATCGGTGAAACGATCAAAGAAAGAAGAAAACTGCTTGTCCAAACGGTAGAAGGGATGTCCGCCCGATTCAATATTGATATCCGTAATCTGAGTGAAGTAACAGATATCAATCCGGAGGCTAAAAAAGTAACAATTAAAAATCTGCAAACGGGAGAAATTTATGAGGAAACTTATGACAAACTTTTATTGTCACCCGGAGCAAGTCCTCTCGTTCCTCCAATTCCGGGATTAAGTGAAAACAAAACATTGTTTACATTAAGAAATATTCCCGATACAGATAAAATAAAAGGCTATGTCGACTATGAAAAGCCGGCGAAAGCAGTAGTAATCGGGGGCGGTTTTATCGGGATTGAAATGGCGGAAAACCTGGTTGAAAGGGGCATTGAAGTCACCCTTGTGGAAGCAAACGACCAAGTGATGGGACCCCTTGATTATGAAATGGCCTGCGGTTTACATAAACATTTAATAGAAAAAGGAGTCCGCCTCATTTTAGAAAACGGCGTAAAATCTTTTGCAAATGAAGGCAAGACAGTGATTTTAGCCGACGGAACGGAAATAGAAACCGATATGACTATATTATCAATTGGCGTCCGTCCGGAAAATCAACTCGCGAAAAATGCCGGACTTGAATTGGGCGAACGGGGCGGCATCGTTGTGAATGAATATTTACAAACATCTAATGAAGATATTTACGCTGTAGGGGACGCCATTGAAGTCGTTGATTTTATTAACGGACATAAAACAATGATTCCGCTTGCAGGCCCGGCAAACAGACAAGGACGTATAGCCGCCGATAATATCATGGGCAAAAGAAAGAAATATCATGGAAGCATGGGCACCTCTGTGGCAAAAGTGTTTGATTATACGGTCGCTTCAACGGGAAATAATGAAAAACTTTTAAAACGGCTGGGCATTCCTTATGAAGTGATTCATTTACATCCAAGCTCCCATGCCGGATACTACCCGGGAGCATCACCCATTGCTTTAAAGCTTATTTTCGATAAGGATACAGGAAAAATTTACGGTGCACAAGCCATCGGGCGAAGTGGGGCAGAAAAACGCATTGATGTCATTGCTACAGCCATCAAAGCAGGATTAACGGTGGAAGACTTAACAGAACTTGAATTATCTTACGCACCTCCGTTCTCATCAGCAAAAGATCCGGTCAATATGGCAGGATACATAGCATCAAATATTATCGCCGGAGATTATGAAACCGTTCAATGGCACGAAATTGACCAAATCATTAAAGACGGCGGCCTGTTAATTGATGTGCGTAATCCAAAAGAACGGGAATTCGGTTATATTGAAGGCTCTGTAAATATTCCTCTGGATGAACTTAGAAACCGGCTTGATGAACTGCCAAAAGATCAAACTATTTATGTGTCATGTCAAGTGGGATTGAGAGGATATTTAGCGACCAGAATTCTGGTGAACAACGGCTTTAAAGCAAAAAACCTTGACGGCGGCTGGATGACCTATTCGACTGTTTACGGTACGAATATGACTAAAGATGTTGAAGTAAAAACAAATGATTTAGGGGAAACCGAAGTAATCGACATTAAAAGTGATTCTGTTCTCGACGTTACAGGTTTAACCTGCCCCATTCCCGTTCAGGACTTCTTAAAAAGCATGGAAGAAATCGCAGCCGGAGAAATATTAGAAATACATGCAACAGAAAAAGGCGCATTAACAGATCTGCCGGCATGGACGAAGAAGGCTGGCCACACCTTGTTAAAACAAGAACAGCAGGGTTCCGTAATTAAATATTGGGTAAAAAAATAATAACCGTTCTATCTATTGGATCCTTCAATCAACCTGATTGAAGGATTTTTTTGCTGTCAGGGAAAAACCTCTGTTATTACGAATCATCCAATATTTAAAAAACAGGAGGGCGAATAATCGTTCGGTTACGGGTTAAATTTTTTAAACACTTCAGTCTTTCGACAGACGGCAAATCATCACCGCCTGAATTGCCGGACTCCGCCTGTGACGCCATTCAGAAGGAGTCTCCATGCCGAATAATGATAAAATAATGAACAAAAGCCATTTTTCCCGAAGACCCTTTCTATAGCGAAAAAATAGCATTAAGATATGTCCCATGCAACTGGATTCAGCAATGTAAAAAAAGTCATCAAGCCTTTTTTTATCATTAGAAATTTTTTACTTTCTATTGCTTTTTATTTCCTTTATATTAAAATGGAAATATTATGTATGAATATTTTTAAAAATGTAATACTGATACTAAAAGGATAAAGGGGTATTTTTATGACTTTTGAATCTGGAGCAAGTTACCATATCTCAGAAAAAATTAAAAGGAATTTCAATTTTGCCAATACATTGACAATTATCCGTAATAATGGAGTTACAGCTCAATTTATTCTCGATAATGACAAAGGTTCCGGTGCCATGCCGATTCAACATTTAAATTATTTAATAAGAAGAGAGGAATTGACACCTGTAAAAAACATGATTGAAGATGAAGAAAATATCGGTTAATAAAACCGGGTATAAATTTTATATAAAAAGGATTTCGGCTCAATCCGAAGTCCTTTTTTGTTGCCGTTACACAACGGAATTGAAAGTGAAAAGGATGACAAAAGAAATTCATCCCGGCAGGAATATTCGCCGGTTTTCTCAGTCTATTTTTATAACATCCTGCCGGTTCATTCCGATAATCCTTTGTTCTCTGCAACCTTCCAATCTCCTCCTTAAGACTGAGATCAAATCCCTTCTCCGGATGGTTCTTCATGTTTTTCTTTCCTCTTATCATTATGGCAGAAGAATTTCTCGCTTCTTTTACATCCCTTCATAAAAATAGACCGGAAAATCAGAGACCGGTCTCTGCAAGTATCAGACCCGGGGAGGAAAAGTATATGGGGAAAAGAAAAATTTATATCGTTTTGACTGACACCGGTACATTTTTTACAAGATTGATCAGACTTTATACAAAAAGTCCCTTTAACCATGTGTCCATTGCTTTTGATTATTATTTAAAGAATATGTACAGTTTTGGGAGAAAGAAACCCAACAACCCTTTCATAGGGGGCTTTGTACGGGAAAGCAGAGAGTGCCGTCTCTTTAAGAGAGCGGACTGTGAGGTATACAGTATTTTGGTTACAGAAAGAGAATACGGCCAAATTGTTCACAGTATCCACCGTTTAGCAGCCAATGAAAAACAATATAAATATAATCTTTTAGGTTTGTTTGCAATTATCTTTAACAGGGACTTCAACAGAAAACACGCCTATTTCTGTTCGCAATTTGTCGCCACGCTATTTAATAAATGCGGCAGACCATTAAGTGAAAAATCACCAAACCTGACAACTCCGGAGGATATTAGAAATTCAAATGAATTGCATTTGGAATATGAAGGCCCTCTCATTGCATATCCCTTTTCACCGAAAAAACAACTGCCGGTTGCACGCAGTTATCCGTTTTACATTCATGGGAGAGAATCCAATCCGGGTTAAAAATTTGTGTTTTTAACATAAGGTTAACATATTGAGCCGGCAAAACAATTTACCGGCGTTCCTGCGTTTTTGCTGTGCGGAAATATTTCAAATTAAAGTATATTTTTGATTATAATTCGGAAACCAGACCATAAACAATCAAGGTACAGCCATTTTTTACACAATTTTATGGAGTGGCAATTCTTTTATAAAATGCTATCTGATAGATTCTCCGGAGTTAACTTCAGGAGAATTTTATTTTTATATACCATATGCCGGTACTATGTGTTATAATATGTATATAACATATAGTACATATAGAAAGAAGGTGAACCGGCTGTGTTTATTCAACTTGATTTACAATCGAAAGAACCATTATATGAGCAATTAAAAAATCAAATTGTCGAAGGAATTGCGAGAGGAAGGCTCAAACCCGGAGATCGTTTGCCGGCGGTGCGGACTTTAGCTGAGGATTTGGGCATTAATCTGCATACAGTTCGCAAAGCATTCCAAGAACTGCAGCAGGAAAACTTTCTTCTCATTCACAGACAAAAAGGAGTTGTCATCAACCCGGAAGGAATTCCGGAGGCCGACGCGGCTTATATGGAAATATTAAAAGAAAATTTGCGGCCATTTGTTGCCCATTCCCTGTGCAGGGGAGTAGATATGAATGATTTTCTTAACATGACCAAACAGCTTTTTGCAGAATATACTCAAAAGGAAGGTGAAAACTGATGAATGCTGTTATGATGGAACTTTTTCTGGCAGCAATTATGATTCCCGTTATTATTTTTTCAATGTTTATTCCGTACATGACAAGGAGAACGGAAAGCTTTGGAGTATCCATTCCTGAAAAAATTTATTACCGTGATGATTTAAAAAGATTACGCAAGAAGTATGCAACAATCACAGGTGTGATTGGTCTTATAGCAGTATCTGCCGTTCCTCTATTGCATGTTTTCCTTGATCTGTCACCGGATACCTCCGGGGTGATTTGGAGTATCATCTTATTTATATTTCTGGCCGGCTCCTTTCTTGTTTATTTAAAATTTCATTTTCATATGAAAACCATTAAAGCGGAAGAAGGCTGGTTCGAACAAAAACCGCAACGGATCGTTGTTGATACAAAATTTCGCGAGGAAAAGCTCATTTATTCCAACAACTGGTTCATCATTCCATTGCTGATCACTTTTCTGACCCTTATCATTACCTTTGTCTTTTACGAGCAAATACCTGAGAAAATACCCATGAAATATAATTTTGGGGGAGAAGTGACCAGATATGGGGAAAAATCATTTCGCACCCTGCTTCTTATGCCGGTTATGCAATTATATTTAACACTGTTATTCTTATTTGTTAATATGATCATTGCCAAAGCAAAACAACAATTAAACGTGGAAGCACCGGAACAATCAAGACGGCAAAACATTCTTTTTCGCAGAAGATGGTCGGCTTTTACGATAATAATGGGAACTGCATTAATCATCCTCTTTTCCTTTATTCAATTTTCATTTATCTTTTCAATATCTCCAACTGTCATAGGGATCGTTACCTTGCTGTTTACGTTGGCAGTGATTGCAGGCACCATAATTCTTGCTGTCACAACGGGGCAGGGAGGCAGCCGTATTAAGACTGTCACAGGGGAAAATGGCCGGATTATTAATCGCGATGACGATAAATACTGGAAGCTTGGTCAATTTTATTTTAACAGGGAAGATCCTGCCCTTTTTCTGGAAAAGAGATTCGGTGTCGGCTGGACGATTAATTTTGCCAGACCGCTTGCCTGGTTGATTTTTCTCGCAATTATCGCGCTGGCATTTGCCATTCCGTTCCTTTTAGGATAATTTCTCCTTACAAAAGCTGCTTAAAAAGGTATTTTGCCTTATAAAAGCAGCTTTAACTTTTTTTTCGCTGTGTTTGAAGTTGCCAGTTGTAAAATGCGGTAACTGTCGCAAGATAAATAGAATATCCAAAAAATGAATAAATATGTTTCCATGCCGGGGAATGAACGAAAAAACCCCAAACTTCTGCCTGTTTTTCCAATACTGCCATAAACAGACCGGCAAGAAAAATAAGCACCGCCTGAACAGCAGGTTTACTTCTCCCGGATGCCGCAAGAAAGAGAGCCGTTCCAAGGGGGAGGCCCGCAAGAGTGAATGCTATATTAACAGAAAATATGTCCGGCCACGGTCTGAGCGGAAATGCATACAGTCCTTTACCGACAAAATAGAGATCCAAATACGTTCCTGCTGCAACTGCAAAAAGAAGAGTCGAAAGAAGGGGGTTATATTTCTTCATCCAATCTGAAGAGTGCTTTCTTAGCCAGTCCCGCCAATTCAAGTTTTTCCAGCGTCTTACAATATTCATATTCAATCTCTCCGTCCAATTTTTCCTGTGATTTTAAAAGATAATAGATCACTTGCCATTTATTAAACCAATCTCCTGATTCCGCTTTCTCGTGGCAGACATTTTTCCAGGCATATAATAACTGCGGGCTGTAAAGCCGCGGATGCCCCGGCTTAATACGGCATGACTTAATCCGCGGTTTAACCAGAAAGCGGGGAGAGGCTTCCTCAATATCATTAAAAAGATGCGGCCAATAATCTTTCCGGGAACCGGAGTGAACCGTTTTATCAGCCCACAACAAAGTTTGGTTTAGACGGACCTTATCATTAAAAAGAAGCCGGTACAGCCTCTTTCCAAATAGAATACGTTCATGAAGGCTGCCGAAACGCCTCAACGTCAAACCGGATAATTTCACTTTTCCGTTGTCTTCATAAGGGAACAAAACATGATTCATTGCCAAATAATCCTGGAGACGAAATTCCAAAGTTTCAAGAACACTTTTTTTAAACAGCGGATTTTGAATGACTCTTGATTCCAGATAGCTTTGTTCATTAATAATTAAAGAGACTGTCAAAATATACGGATCACGGTAAGTCCAAAAATGGTTCCATACAGAGAGCATAAAAATTGACACACCAAGATGAGGGAGCAGATAGAATAAATTCTCTCTTTTCCGCAAACTTTCCTCATAAAGGAGGAATTGGGGATATGCATCTTGAAAAATGAGCCAATTGCCCCGTTCCAGAAAAACAAAGAAATCAGACGCTTCTTCTTCTGTGAGTAACTTTGTAAGAAGACTCCCTTTCAGGTCAGTCATATTCCAGCCGCCGTTCCTTGACACCATATGGCCGAGAAAAGCCCAATGGATGTCAGGATGGCGTTTATAAAATTCAAGATACGCCTTTGTTCTGGTCAGATTATTTTTATTTAACTCACAAGTTCTCGTTCTAATTCTCTTAATGACATCCATTTCAGAACCGGAAAGGTTTTGCACATAAGAATCAGTCTTTCGGCCCTTTAAATCTTTTTTTAATTTTTGCAGCTGTTTTGGAAATTTCTCTTTTTTTCTTCCAAAGAACTTTCCCAATATAAATCCTCCTCGGATGTATGGATATTGATCCCATTGAATATGTATATATGAGATATCAGCTATTTTTTGTTCCAGGGAGGAAGAACTGATGCAAAAAGACATCTGTGCAGGAATAAATAAACTTACAGAAAAGCTCTTCAATGACCAATCTCCTGACGGTTCATGGAAATATCCGTTTGAAACCGGAATTTCAACAGATTGTTATATGATCATTTTACTAAGGACATTGGAGATTGATGATGAAAATCTTATCGGAAATTTAACGAAGAGGATTTTGAGCAGACAAGAGAAAAATGGTTCCTGGAAACTGTTTCATGATGAAAGCCCCGGTAATTTATCGGCTACATTGGAGGCCTATTTTGCTCTTCTTTTTTCCGGATACTATGATAAAAACGAGGCCCCGATTAAAGCAGCGGAAAAATTCATTATCCAACAGGGCGGCATCGAAAAAGCACATATGTTCACAAAGTTTATGCTTGCATTAACCGGACAATATAAATGGCCGCGATTTTTTCCTTTTCCCCTGGAAATGATTCTTCTTCCTGCGCATTGTCCCTTCAGTTTTTATGGTTTTTCAGAGTATGGCAGGGCAAATATAGTTCCGATCATGATTCTCGCACGAAAACGGTTCAGTTTAAAAACTGCGGACAGCCCTGATTTATCCCATCTTTACATACGGACATCTTCCTCCGATAACGATTTTGAAAAATGGCGGCATTTTTATACCGGGTTGACAAATGAATTGAACCGGCTGCAGGGAAGTCCATCCCTTCTCGAAAAAAGGGCTTTGAAACAAGCTGAACAATATATACGCAACCGCATCGAACCGGACGGAACTTTTCTTAGTTATTTCAGTTCCACCTTTTTAATGATTTTTGCTTTTCTTTCCCTCGGATATCCCAAAACACATCCGCTCATTACTAAAGCTGTTAAAGGTCTTAAAAACATGCAATGTATGATTGACGGCAGGTTGCATATTCAATACACAACCGCCACTGTTTGGAATACAGCGCTTATCAGCTATTCCCTTCAGGAAACAGGTGTTCCGGTTGAGCATCCGGCGATTATGAAAGCCAATCAATACCTATTGAGCAGGCAGCATTATAAATTTGGCGACTGGGTAATCAATAATCCCGGAGCTTTTCCGGGAGGATGGGGTTTTTCTGATATCAATACCATTCATCCCGATGTAGATGATACTTCAGCCTCATTAAGAGCCATAGCAGGACTCGTTTCTGTAGACAGCCGTTTTCGAAATGCGTGGGACAGGGGAATGCTCTGGCTCCTTTCCATGCAAAATACAAACGGAGGCTGGCCGGCTTTTGAAAAAGACGCAAACCGAAAATGGGTAAAATGGCTGCCGGTGAAAGGGGCGGCATTTATTCTCACCGATCCTCCTGCCGCAGACTTAACGGGTAGAGCGCTGGAATTTTTTAGTCATTTTACCCGATTACCTCCTGAACATAAAACGGCCCGGGCTGCAGTGGAATGGCTGATCAATAATCAGGAAAAAGACGGTTCCTGGTACGGTCGATGGGGGATTTGCTATATTTACGGAACATGGGCCGCTCTTACAGGATTAACTTCAGCAGGGATTTCCCGCACAAAGCGTTCCGTGCAAAAAGCGGTTAAATGGCTGCTGGAGATTCAAAACGGAGACGGAGGGTGGGGAGAATCATGTAAAAGTGATATAAAAAGAAGTTATGTTTCTCTGGGAGCAAGTACATTAACCCACACAGCCTGGGCATGTGATGCCCTCATTTCTGTTTTCCGCAAACCAACAACCGAATTGCAAAAAGGAATTAAGTTTCTTATCGACCATCTCGATGAAAATTTGTGGACGGAACAATATCCTGCCGGCCAGGGGATGTCAGGGGGATTTTATATGCATTATCACAGCTATCGTTATATTTTTCCGCTTCTTGCCTTTTCACATTATGTCAGAAAATACAGTCCTGACACGATTTGAATCTCTAAGAAACTGCGATTGTATAAAGAAGCATTCATGACCGAACGGCAACTGTTTTTGGAAAATAAACTGAAGGGCAATATTAACAAAACTTTCCGATAAACCACAATAATAAAACAAAGTATTATTATAAGATTAGAAAAACGGAAAATTGATTACATATCTGGTTCGGTCACAGAGAGATAAAGGAGGCATTTTATGTCCAGAAATCCGAAACCGGCTTCAACGGTTGTATTAATGAATCATGAAGGAAAAATATATATGACAAAACGTCCGCAGACAATGAAAGTTTTAAAAGGATATTATGTCTTTCCCGGCGGAACAGTAGATAAAGGTGATTATTTACGGGATCCTGAGTATCTGATCGGGAGCGACCGGGTTTCATCCACTGAACTTGCATACAGTATTGCTGCTGCCCGGGAACTATTTGAAGAAATAGGTATTCTTCTGGCTTCGCCAAAAGATCGCCATACGCCTTTTCCAAATGAAAAAACAGCAAGAAGTTATCGAAATCAATTGGTCAAAGGTGAAATCACCTTCCTTGAATTTCTAAAAAAGGAGAACCTGGTCTATTCTCTTGACAGCCTTACTTATTTTGGAACACAAATTACGCCGGCACAAAACACTTACCGCTTTCATACCCGATATTATTTTACTGACCTTCCCCAAAGTCAGAATCCCGCTCCTTGTCAATATGAAATTGCTGAAGCTTTTTGGATATCCCCGCAAGAAGCCTTAAGATTATCAGAAAATGGATCTTTACAAATGGCAGAACCCACCATTTTGGCATTGCAG
>JANWJP010000025.1 GCA_025451895.1 Robertmurraya sp. | reverse complement strand
TTTGACAATTTAATTTTACGATTGAAATGAAGTGTTTTTTGGGTTAAAGTAGCCATATAAAGAATCCTTTCTGTGTGGTTATTATTCGCACTTTAACCTTAACAGAAATGGGTTCTTTTTTGCATTTTTTTAGTGAAAAATTTTAAGGCGAAGAAAGCCTAAATCACAGGGTTCTAAGGTTGATTTATAAATCACTGTGAATAAATCAGGTTGAATATTTAATTTATGGAACTGACGCTTTGAAGGAGCGGATTGACCGGTTTTTAACAGACGAAAATTATAAGTTGTTCGGGTTTGGCGGCAGTGTGGTAAGTGAATTAATAGGAAATCTTTTTCCTGAAGAATATTGTTTTTATAATCAACGGGACAAAGTGGCTGTTGAAAATATTCTTGGCTTGGAACCGAAATATTCAAGCGGAGACAGTTATGCCAGCAGATTTTTAAAGTTTCAGGAATGTTTAAAAGAAAATCAAGTGATTGAAAAATATTTGGAGATTGTTGGCAAGCAAACGGATCTCCCTATTTATTATGAAATAGATCAATTTTTCAGCTTTTTATTTGAAAACATTGGCAAAAGGGAAACCGTTCCTGAGGATGAAGATCAACCGCAATATTGGCTGCTTGGAGCAGGCAGAGGAGCTTTTATGTGGGACGATTTTCTCAATAATGAAATCATCGGCATTGGCTGGGAAAGTCTGGGGGATCTGAGACAATATAATAGTCAGCGGGAAATTGCAGATGCTCTTAAAGAAGCTTCAGAACTGGATATTAATCCAATAAATGACGCATTGGCAAATTATCAGTTTGTGAATGAAATGAAAATAGGTGATTATGTTCTTATTAAAAAAGGGACGAAGAAACTATTAGGTTATGGGAAAATCATTTCTGAATACATTTTCGATCCCTCCCGTCCAAGATATCATTCCATTCGGAAGGTGGAATGGATTAAAACCGGAGAGTGGGATACTGGCGATGACAATCTTCATACAAAAACGCTGACTGATATCACTCCATATGAAGATTATGTGGAACGGCTCTTGCAAATCATTGGAACCGAACCAAAAGCCGGTTATTCAACCCCGGTTGAGCCGGTGGTAACTGTGATGGAAGAGCGGAGGCCATACCATCTTGAAGAAATGCTGGCAGAAGTTTTTATAGACACAGAGACAATAGAGGAAATATTGGAGACACTTGATTACAAAAAGAATATTATTCTCCAGGGACCGCCCAGTGTCGGCAAAACCTTTATTGCCAAGCGTTTGGCCTATCTTCACTCCGGATATAAGGAAGACGATAAGATTGAAATGATTCAGTTCCATCAATCGTATTCTTATGAGGATTTCATTCGCGGCTATAAGCCTGGTGCAGAAGGGAATTTTATATTGAAAGACGGGATTTTTTATTCTTTTTGTAAAAAAGCCGTCAATGACCCGGAAAATAACTATTATATGATTATTGACGAAATTAACAGAGGCAACCTGTCTAAAATTTTTGGGGAACTGATGATGCTTATCGAAGCGGATAAACGGGGGAAGAAATTTGCTGTAAAGCTGGCTTACAGCGAGGGGGAGGAAACATTTTATATTCCGAAAAACGTATATATCATCGGGACAATGAACACGGCCGACCGCTCACTGGCACTCGTTGATTATGCATTACGAAGAAGGTTCAGTTTTATCACTCTTGAGCCCGCTTTTAACCGGCCGCAATTCAAGGATTTTTTGATTAGTAAAGGGATCAGCCGGGGCTTTATTGACAAAATGATTGCGGCCATCAATGAAATTAATCAAGAAATTGTCAAAGATAAAGTTAATCTCTGAAAAGGCTTTGAAATTGGCCACAGTTATTTTTGCCCAACCACTGAAAAAGTAGAAGATGAGCAGAAATGGTTTGAACGAATCATTCGTTTGGAAATTGCCCCCCTTTTGAGGGAATATTGGTTTGATCAGGAGGATAAGGCAGATGCTCTCCTCGACAGACTTAAATAGAATCCCCATTAAAAATTTATACTATATGCTGTGCTATGCATGGGAGTATTTGGCGGAAAAAGACTTTGCCCATATTGCCCGGGAGGATGAAAAAGATATCAAACATCTGTTGACGAGTATTCTTCTTGTTAAGCTCCGTTCACTAATTAAAAGGGGTTTTTTCAGGGACTATACAAGTTTTCAAGAAGAAACGGCAACCTTGAGGGGGAGGGTACTTTTTCAAGAATCGCTTGATACTTTTTCCTTTAAACGTGCCAAGATGCACTGTGAGTTTGAGGAAATGAACTATGATATTTCGCACAATCAAATCATCAAATCAACCTTGTATACGCTTATGCAAAGTCCTGATTTGGACCGGAATTTAAAGGATGAGATTTTGCAAGTATTTCATCATTTTGCCGGTGTCCGTATAATTCAATTGCATTACAGTCTATTTGCAAAAGTGACGCTTCATCGCAACAATCTGTATTATCGGTTTGTCCTTGATATATGCCGGTTTCTCTATGAATCGCTTTTGCTGCACGAAAAAAGCGGCGATGAGAAGTTTGCCGATTTTGAAAGAGATCCCGGGGCAATGGCAAAATTATTCGAGAACTTTGTGAGGAATTTTTTTAAACATGAAACCCGTCAATACAGGGTCTATAGGGAAAATATCTACTGGGAGGCTGAGGGAGATGATTTGTCTTATCTTCCGATGTTGCAAACCGATATTTCCCTCGAAAACAGCGATCGGAAAATCATCATTGATACAAAGTATTATCAGGAAAGTCTCAGGCAATATCGGGGGTCCGAAAAGCTCATCAGCGGGAACTTGTATCAGCTTTTTTCATATTTAAGCAACGTCAAGATGGATCGGGGGAAACAATTACTCGGGATTTTGCTTTATCCAAAAGTTGGCCGGGAATTAAATCTTTCTTACAAGCTGAAAGGATATCCCGTGCAATTTTGTACGGTAGATTTGAATTCCGATTGGCGCTCCATTCATGAAAGGCTTGTTAAAATTGTGAGTTAACGTGCGGATTATAGGTGATTTGGCGGTTTTCAGGGGACAGGCGGACGTTCTGAAATTTTATTTGCAAAATAATAACCACCGGCTGGTTATTGCCGGCGGTTATTTTTATTATTAAAATATTCCTGTCACGATTTCGGGTTCTATTCTGTTCCTTCATAATGTGATTCTATTTTTACTAAGTTTTTATCTTGGAGTTTTAAGGGAATATTGTGTTTCTCAGCATATTTTATTAATTCATCGGAATCGGTAATTGTAACGGTTTCACCTAATTGAAATGCATTGGAATTTTTTTCGTAGTCGAATGTCGTTTCGACCGTTCGATCTATACTTAAAAATAGTAAAAACAAGACGATCAGCCCAAATGTAATGAAAATAATAGCACGTTTTTTAAAATTGGCAGCCACAGATTTTTTTCTCCTTCAATATTGTTTGTTATAAAAGTTTTTTGTATTGAGGATGTTTATATTTTTCCAATCAGCAAAAGTCAATAACTTAATATTCGTATAATTTAATAATGTAGGATTCTTTTATATATTTATATAGTAGAATGGGAGCATTTTTGGCAGTCTGTTTTTATAAAAACAGGACTAACAAATTATGAATTGTTACTAGTTGTTGGGTTCCCGCCAGCCTTGCCATATTTTTATGAATAAATTTTCAACCCTAAGGGAAAATATCCTTGTAAAAAAACAAGGAGGAATGAATATGACACTGGTACCTTATGATCCTTTTCGACAGCTTGGGAATATGAGGAGGGAGTTTGACAGGTTTTTTAGTGATTTTCCTTTTCCGTTTCAAAATGAACTTGGATTAGGAAACATAAGGACCGATGTATATGAGACGGAAAATGAAGTGGTTGTAACCTGCGATATTCCCGGTCTCGAGAAAAAGGAAGATGTTCATATTGATATTGAAAATAATACATTGAACATAAGCGGAACCATCAAAAGGGCAAATGAAGTTAAGGATGAACGCATGTTTAGAAAAGAGCGCTTTGAAGGGCGGTTTCAACGGACGATTGCGCTCCCTTCCGTTGTATCTCAAGAAGGTGTTAAGGCCTCTTACAAAAATGGTGTGCTTGAAGTTAAAATTCCCAAGCAGACCGATAGCAGCAGAAAAAGAATCGAAGTGGATTTTCATTAAGCAGGAGTTGGAGAACCGCTACCAGGGGGTTCTCCGTTTATTCATTTATAGAGAAGGCTTTTCCATTGATGATACAGAGAGTTTGTTTTGGGGCAAAGCATCAGCAGAGCATTTCGGAAATGATTTGGGGGTTGAGCAGTGCCAGAGTTTTCTCAGATAATTGTCGGGAATGGAAGCGCAAAGACAGATTGAAATGGGGGAATTTGAATGACAAAAATCCGCAATGTTAGAAGAGAAGATCTCAATCAACTTGTAGATATTGAGCAACGTTGTTTTACAAAGGAGGAAGCGGCAACAAGGGAGGCGTTTATACAGCGCATTCAACTGATTCCTGACAGTTTTTTTGTAGCGGAAAAGGATGGTGCCGTTATTGGCCTGGTTAACGGTCCTGTCATAGACAAGCCTTATATTACGGATGATTTATTTAAAAATATTGGAACAAATCCGCTAACCGGCGGTCATCAGAGTATTCTGGGATTGGCCGTCCACCCTGATTTTCAGGGGCAAGGGGTAGGAAAGGCACTTCTTTTTCGACTTGAAGAAGAGGTAAAGAGCCGGAACCGTGAGTCAGTCACGCTTACCTGCAAAGAAGCAATGATTCCTTTTTATGAAGCTCTGGGCTATATCAATAGAGGCCTATCCAGTTCGGCTCATGGAGGAGTCCAATGGTTTAATATGATTAAAGAACTGCCTCGGCATGATGAAGAATAAAGTTAGTATTGATGTTGAATATTGGTGGGTAAAATAGAACTTCCAACGAAATGGAAGTTTTTTTGTTTTTATAGAGAGGACGTTTTTTCATGAGGACACAAGTGCAATAAAAGTTTATAAGATGTCATTATGAGGAACTTAAGCAGACAAACTTGTATAGAAAAAAATGCAAAATGTCCCTATGAACGGTTTAAGGAGACAAAATTGAATAGAAAACAAAGTAAGACGTCTCCATAAACGGCTTAAGCGGACAAAATCATGAAGAAATCGGGTCAAGATGTCCTTATGAACTGGTTAAGCGGACAAAATCATGAAGAAATCGGGTCAAGATGTCCTTATGAACTGGTTAAGCGGACAAAATCATGAAGAAATCGGGTCAAAATGTCCTCATAAACGGCTTAAGCGGACAAAATGTCCTTGAAAGTAATTCCAAATGTCTCCATAAACAGCCAAAGCAGACAATAATGTCAGAAAAGAAATCGGTTTGTCCTCATGAGCCACTCTCAAGGAAACAACTTTCTAAGAAATTAACAACCAGTGGCAGCTTTAACCCGACAGAAAGAACTATTTTCAAGAGTGGGATGCAAGTGACGAGAAATCGCGCTCTATAAGGGTTTCAAAACAAAAAATCAAGGAAGGATTATTAAGGTATTCCTGATGAAGGAGGCCCAATATTTGTTGATTTTTCAAAGTCTATAGAAACAAACCCCAAGTATGTAAATAAATGGTGGGACGCCAAACCTGTCCCCCTGTCTTTACAAATTTTGTAGATGTGTGTAATATTTTAATTAAAACAATTTTCTGTATATTCTGAACCAAATAACTCGAACAAAATTTTACTGGGAAAAAGGGGGAAGAAGATGGAAGAGCGCGTTCTCATGGTGGTGCGCAGGAAAATACGGTTGATTGCCGTTTCGTTGACCGTGGCTTTGTTATTTTATTTCTTTCTCCCTTTGTCATTGATTTTTTTTCCTGAAGTGATGAATCTTCCAAGTTTTATTTTTGGGGTTCCCTGGGCTTGGTTGTATGCCTTCTTGTTGTTTCCGCTGACGTGGTTTTTTGTTTTGTTTTATCACCGGAATGCGGGTCTGTTGGAACGGCAGCTGGGAAATATCAATGAGGAGGAACGGACGTGAATCCCACCTATTTCTTATTTTTAATTTATATTATTGTTTGCACGTTAATAATTACATATTGGGCGGCAAAACGGAGCAAAACAACGAACTGGTTTTATGTGGCATCGGGCCGGTTGACAGGTTTTCAAAATGGCCTGGCGATTGCCGGGGATTTCATCAGTGCAGCTTCTTTTCTTGGGATAGCCGGGATGATTGCTCTGCAAGGATATGACGGTTTCCTGTATTCCATCGGTTTTCTGGATTCCTATCTCGTTGTTTTATATTTAGTTGCCGAACCTGTTCACCGGTTGGGGAAATACTCCCTTGGTGATGTGATTTGCTCTCGTTTTCCGACAAGGAAAATACGTTTGTTGATAGCTGTCAGCACATTTATGATCTCCATCCTGTATATGATTCCCCAGCTTGTTGCTTCAGGATTTTTGTTGCGTTTGCTTTTGGATATAGATTATTCCGTTTCGGTCATCGTGATTGGGGGATTGATGACCATTTATGTGGTACTGGGTGGAATGATTGCCACATCATGGGTGCAGATTGTCAAAACCGTTCTTCTCATGTCAGGAACTTTTCTTCTCACACTGATTACCCTGTCCTATTTTGATTGGAATTTAGCCGGTTTTATTTCCCGGGTTGAAACAAATACACCTTTGGGGAAGAGTTTTTTCTTTCACGGGCATCTTTTTGATCATCCGGTCGAGCTATTTTCCCAGCAGCTTGCGCTCATTCTCGGTACGGCCGGTTTGCCTCACATTTTGATTCGTCTGCTGACAGTACGGAATACTTTTGAAGTGCGCAGGTCGCTAATCAGTTCCACCTGGATTATCGGAATTTTTTACTTAATGGCGTTGATCCTCGGTCTCGGTGCGGTTGCCCTCCTGGGGTATGATGTGCTTATGGCTGCGGATCCGACCGGAAATCTGGCGGCGCCTCTGTTGGCAAAGGCGGTGGGCGGGGATTTCTTATTGGCGTTTGTGGCAGCGATCGCTTTTACAACGATTATTGCAGTTGTGGCAGGTCTTGTTATTTCTTCAACGACGGCGTTTTCACATGATATTTTTCATCATATTTTGAAAAAGGGGAAATCCACGGAGAAGGAGCAGCTGAGGGCGGCACGTTTTTCTGCCCTGGTAATCGGATTGATTTCCACATTATTTTCATTGCGTCTGGAGACGATTAATGTCACCTTTCTTGTTTCCATTACCTTTATTGTTGCCGCCTCAAGTATTTTTCCTGTGTTAGTTCTAACCATTTATTGGAAACGTTTTACTGAGGCGGGCGCGATAATTGGATTGTTGAGCGGTTTGGCCGCATCGATATTATTTGTCGCACTTGGTCCGCATATCATGGACCCTGACGAGGGGTGGATAGCCAGGGAATCTGTGTTTTCTTTATATAATCCGGGGATTGTAACGATTCCGATTGGATTTCTCGGGGCCTGGCTGGGAAGTATTTTCACGCCAAAACTGTTCCGCTCAACCTCCGGATTCAAGCGGTTTTTTATTCGTGCACAAACGGGTATGGCTTCAAGGGGAGAAGAGAAATGGAAAGCTTAACAATTACTTTATTTGAACGGCTGGGATTGCTCCTGATTATTGCATTTGTTATGACAAGGACACCCGGCTTTAGATCTCTTTTATATCGGAATTACAGTGTCAGAATGTCTCTTGTTCATGCGGCGGTATTCGGGGTATTCGGGATTGTATGTTCATCAATCGGGATCATTATTACTGAGGACGGAACGATCCGCAACAGTTTAATCCTTTTTCCTGTTGCTGAAAATCATTTTGTTGTCAGTTTGAGTCTTGTGGCGATCGTCATTGCCGGATTATTGGGGGGACCGACTCTTGGATTTGGAGCGGGAATGATTGCAGGGGCTCATTTATTCTTTTTGGGCGGCCACGGGCTTTTGGCGAATGCTCTTGTCAATCCCATTACAGGGGTGCTTGCAGGGCTGACAGCCAGGTTTTTCTCGACTGAACGGGTTATTTCTCCGTTAAAAGCTTTGTTTATCGGGGTTTTTCCGCCTGTATTGCATATGCAGTTGTTGTTGATTTTGAATGATGATCATGCCGGGATGGTGGAGATTGTAAATACAATCGGATTTTCGCTCGTTTTAACCATCAGTACGGCCATTGCGATTTTTACTGCGATGATCGGAATTGCTTTAAAGGAACAAGAAAATGAGGCTGCTTTATCCTCAAAACAGGCTTTTACCATTGCCAAAGAAGCATTGCCGTTTTTAAAAAAGGATTCCAAATTTGAAGTGGCAGGGGGGTTGGCTGATTTATTGTACAGCCGCTTGAAACTGGCTGCCGTTACTGTAACGGATCAGGATGAAGTTTTGGCTCACAGGGGGCTGGGGCCCGGTTTTCACCGGTTCCGTTCCTTGCTTATGTACCCGTCTGCCCGGAGAGCGATTCGGTTAAAACAAATAGAGGTGGCCTATTCGAAAAAGGATTTGCCGGGAACAGAAGAAAACAGTCCTTTTGAAGCGGCGATTTTCATACCGATCTTAAAGGACCGGGATGTCATTTTTTTAATCACATTTTATTTTAAAAAAGCGGAGCATATTTCGCCGGTGGAAATGATGATGGCGCAAGGGCTTGGCCAATTTATTTCTGATCATTTGAATATGCTGGAGGCTGAAAAGCTGAAGGACCACATTCGTGATGCGGAATTAAGGAATTTGCAAGCACAAATTAATCCGCATTTCTTGTTTAATACTCTTCAGCTTATTGCCGGTCTTATTCGCGAAAATCCGGCAACCGCCCGGCTGCTTACGTTAAAATTGGCCGGTTATATGCGGTTTAATCTCCGTTTGGTTTCTAAATCATTAGTTGAACTGGAAAAAGAGTGCGAGCATGCCGAAGCTTATACGGCAATTATTCAAGAACGGTTCAGGGGGAGAATTGACATCCGTTTTATAAAACCGGAAGAGATGTCGAACATTTATATTCCGCCTTCAACCATTCAGCCTTTGATTGAAAATTCTGTTCAGCACGGATTAAAGGATGTTTTCGAAAATGCGAAAATAGAAATTTGTATAAAGAAAGTGAGCGGGGGAGTAACAATTACCGTCCGTGATAACGGAAGCGGTTTTCCGGAACATCTGTTGCATGTTGTGACCAGGAAGCCGCTTGCAAGCGAGATGAGCGGAGTGGGAATTTATAATGTGAATCAGCGCTTAGTACAGTTACTGGGTGAATCGGCGCGACTTTTTATAAGGAATTTGCCTGAGGGAGGCAGTGAAGTGAAATTTACCATTCCGGGCGCAAACGAGTTTAAAGAAAAGCAGGTGATTGGATGAATGATATTCGTGTGATGATTGCCGAGGATGAAAGAATGGCCAGAAAAGAGTTGTTGTATTTGTTAAATGACGAGGAAGGAATCATTCATACTCCCCATGCAGAGACCGGAGAACAATTAGTTGAATTATATGCTGAACACCGCCCTGACGTTATTTTTCTCGATATTGAAATGCCGGGCCTGACAGGGATCGAGGCGGCAAGACAAATTATGAAGCAGAAACCGGATCCCGCCCCTTTGTTTGTGTTTACGACCGCATATGATGAGTATGCCGTTGATGCTTTTGATGTAGAAGCGGTTGACTATTTATTAAAACCGTATGATGAAACAAGATTCCGCAGAACGATGGAGCGCATCCGGAAAATATTAATGAGACGCAGAGGCGTTTTCGCAACCGTGAAGACGAAAAAGGAACCGACCGTGTCAAAGTTATTAATTGATGACGGGGAACGGTTGGTTGTAGTTTCTCCGGAATCCATTTATTATGCCGTTCCCAACAAGCGGCTTCTGGAAATTCATACGGAAGATAAGGTGATTATGAGCCGAATGACCTTGCAGGAATTGGAGGAGCAGTTGAAGGGACATATGTTTTTCCGTGCTCACCGCAGTTATCTTGTGAATTTGAATCATGTATTGGAAATTACTCCCTGGTTTAACGGGACAAGCAATTTGACACTAAAAGACAAAAAACGAACGAGAATTCCCGTCAGCCGTTCTGCAAGTAAAACAATTCTTCAATTATTTAAAGGGTAGGACCTTCCCTCCGATATACAGTTTTATTGGTATTTTGAATGTTTAAGTAAAATGCCTTTTGTCCGGGATACTATATTGGCAATGACAAGCCAGTCTTTTTCCCGGAATGAAACGGCATTCTTTTTGTTTTATTGTTACATTCTCATTCAATTTTCTTGTCATTCAAACACCAAAATGAACCGTTCAGTCAAAAAAATGGGCAGTTTATACATTTTTTGTTCCATGTTTATTTTTAAATCACTATAATTATCAGAAAATTAAAAAAACAAAAAAGGGGATGGTCTGTTTTGGCTCAAAAGAAATTAATCTTGGTTGAAGAGAGAAGGGAAGAAGAGAGAAGAGTAGATTTTGTAGAAATCGAAAAAAGTACACGGTTTAAACAATTTTTAATGAGAAAAAGAAAGTTCTTAGTGCCAATGACCGTGTTTTTCCTTATATTCTACTTTACACTGCCGGTTTTAACTTCCTACACGACATTTTTAAACACACCGGCAATTGGGGACATCTCCTGGGTATGGCTGTTTTCGTTCTCACAATTTGTCATGGTGTGGGTATTAAGCGCTATTTATGTTAAGAAAGCAAATTCCTTTGATAAAGAAGCAGATGAAATTATCAATGACTATTTGAACTAAGGAGGGAACGGTGAATGGATCTGACCGTCATTATACTTTTTCTCGCGATTGTATCTCTTACACTGGTAATAACCTATTATGCAGCAAAACAAACAAAATCGACCGGTGATTTTTATACAGCAGGCGGTGGATTGACAGGATGGCAAAACGGGTTGGCGATTGCCGGAGATTATTTATCCGCTGCGTCCTTCCTTGGAATTGCCGGAATGATTGCCCTGCAGGGATTTGACGGATTTTTCTACAGTATCGGATTTTTGATTGCCTATCTGGTTGTATTATTTCTCGTGGCGGAGCCGTTGCGGAATCTTGGTAAATACACACTCGCTGATATGATTAACTCCCGCTTCGATGCGCGTAAAGTCAGAGGTGCGGCTGCCCTCAGTACGATTACGATTGTTCTGTTTTACATGATTGCCCAGTTGGTCGGTGCCGGTGCGTTGATTCAGCTTCTATTTGATATTCCTTATTGGGTCGCCGTTTTACTTGTCGGCGTAATGATGACCATATACGTATTATTCGGTGGTATGCTTGCAACGAGCTGGGTGCAGATTACAAAAGCCGTTCTTCTTATGGCCGGAATGATTATTATGTCTTTCATGGTTCTGATGAAATTTAATTTTAATATTGGAGCCATGTTCACTGAAGTGAAAACGGCAACGAGTCACGGTGAAGCCTATCTGAATCCGGGAATCAAGTATACAAATCCTCTTGGAACCTTATCCCTTATGCTTGCTTTAGTCCTTGGAACTGCCGGTCTTCCCCATATTTTGATGCGCTTTTTCACGGTAAAAGACGCAAAAACTGCCAGAAAGTCAGTTATTACTGCGACTTGGGCCATCGGGATTTTCTATATTTTAATTTTATTCCTAGGTATGGGAGCAGCAATTTTTGTAGGTGAAAGTGAAATTCTTGCCGCTAATCCGGGCGGAAATATGGCAGCACCTCTTCTTGCTGAAGCCATCGGAGGAAATATTCTTTTCGCCATTATTGCAGCAGTTGCCTTTGCAACGATCTTAGCCGTTGTTGCCGGTCTCGTCTTATCAGGAGCATCAGCATTTGCCCATGATATTTACGGGCAAATTATTAAAAAGGGCAAGATTACGGAAAGACAGCAGATGCTTGCAGCGCGCTATGCCGCTCTCGGTGTTTCTGTTCTGTCCATCATCTTGTCTCTGGGAGCCCAATATTTAAACGTTGCGTTCCTTGTTTCGTTGGCATTTTGTATCGCCGCAAGTGCCAATTTACCGGTTATTTTATACACGGTTTATTGGAAGAAATTTAATACCAATGGAGCTGTGTGGGCTCTCTTAGGCGGATTGTTTTCAGCATTGATTCTCGTTTCCATGAGCCCGAGTGTGTTCTCACCGGTGGAAGGAGCCGCATTATTTGTAGGAAAACCGCTCTTCCCATTGGATAACCCTGCACTGGTTAGTGTACCTGTTGGTTTTATAGCCGGTTATCTTGGAACCATCTTTTCTAAAGAATACGACTATAATCGTTTTGCCGAAGTATCTGTAAGAGCCCATACAGGCTACAGAGAATCAAAATAAACGGCGGAAATTTGATTATTGTTTTCAAAAATGTATTTGGTTCTGCCGCTCCGGCGGGCTGGTTTCTTGAATAAGGTCCCATTTACCCATTAATATACAAACTGTAGTCAGCGGGTTTTCCCGCTGATTTTTTTGTGGAAATTTATTTTTTAACCGTGATTGCAGGCGAAAGCTCATGGACGTTTTGTTTGAAAATACAGTTGATACATTTTTCCGACGTATACGGGCTGTTTTCAAGATTGCTGAAGGCACGCGATTTTTCCTCATACAGGTTTTCAGTGAAAAGTGTCAGCTTAATAAGGTTTGATTCAGGCAATCAACAAGGTGACCATAGGTAGTCACAATTTGTTTCTTTTTGAAAAATAAGAAAGTTGATATACGGCGATTCTATAAATTTGAAATCAAAGGTTTACAGAGACTCTGAGGAAAATGTTTTGATTTGTCTGTCCTTGTGTGCTTGAGATGAAAATATATTTTTGATTAACCGGTTTCTATCAATATAGTTTTGCAGCAATGATTATTCTGGATTCTGGCACTTTCCCAAAAAATGTTCCGTGGTAAAATAAATGTAATAGAAATCCATCATGGGTATGAGGTGAAGGGTGTGAAGAGACACCGCGCGCTGTGCATAAGAAGTATTGATACTTTTCAAGAAGGAACATTCTATGAAACATATGAAAAAGGAAGCAGCCGGTTTGTAAGGGATCCTCAAGAGATTGGCTTGAATTATACCGAATATCATGTTTCCAAATTTGATCATCACTTTATGTATGAAAGAAATTTTGTCAACATTCCCTCTTACATGGAACCGACTGCAGCCGAAAAAATTAAGGCGAAGATCCTGGGAGAGGAACCGGAAAAAGAGATTGTATGGTATAAATATACTTTTGATATCGACAGGCCGACATTGGAAAAAATTCAAAGAAAAATTTTTGAACCTATTTATCTTTTGGACGGGTCAACCGTGTTTCTTCAGTATTCCCATACAATCCGTTATGTGATGGATACTTTGCTGGAGTTTGTGAACATGCAGCATCTTGTCGATATTGACAAGGAAATTGATAAGGCTTCAGAAGTTCTTTATGAATTGGTTGATTTACAAAATGAACTGGAAAAAAGCGTTGACAAAAAAGTCAATCCGGTGAGAGATAAGAAAATAAATGAAATTTTGAAAAAACATCACGCCATCATGGATGATTTTATTAAAGCCATCCGGGCCATGAAGGAATCGAAGTAAGAACCAAAGAATGCTTTAGTCATTTAAATGGATAAGACGCGCGAATAGTTCTGTATGCAGTTGTGATAATTCTTCTTTTTTGTTTTCCACCTTAATTTTGATTGCACGGAGAATCATATAAATGACCAATAAGATTAAAACAATCGGGATCAGTTGTCTTGCAAGAAATGAATAGAAGATAAGGACAAAGATCAAAATTCCCAGTAAAAATTTAAATACCGATAAATTCTCTGAAACTCTTCCATACCAGACGATAGAGTCAAGAACATCACGTTGCATTTCTTTCAGTTCATAATGCTCCATTCTCCGCTGTTCTTTTGCTTCGGTGACCGAAAAGTTGCTGTTTTGTTTAGGGTAGTCTGTATTTCTTCTGTAGTTCATAATTATTCACCCCGAATATTGACTTTGAAAAACCTCTGTTAACTTTATTATAAAGTAAAGTCGATATGTATTTTGTGGAAAAATATGAAAAAATAAAGTCTGTAAGAATGCCGGAAAGCTGTCCCCCATCTTATAAAAAGATTGGGGGCGTTTATTAGGTTCTATGGGAATATTTTGATAAGCTCATTGTTAGGAACACGGATTATATAAGTTTATGACAGTTCTTGCGGATTGAAAAAAGGTTTCAAGTTGCAGGAATTTCTTTATGAACAGAGAAAAAATTCCGGGGAGACAGATGATTAAATGATAAAGATTCCCGTTATGGAGTCTATTAATAGGGAAGTACACTGTAATGCAATCTTTTTTAATAAAACAATTTTTAAGAAAATCGTCGGACAAATCTGGTGGAAAGTGACTTTTTATATCCTTCAAAATTCACTTTCTGTCTCTTGCTTTTATGTGTAAAAATTGAGTAGAAAATTCCCCCTTTAAATTCAATTAAAAACAGCTATTTAATGCGCCTTTTCATGTATTTACAACACAGTTCTGTTTTTTTCTTTGGACGCAAAAAAAACTTCTTCAATTTTTGAATTTTTAATTTTTTTGCAAACGATTACAAAAATGTTGAAAAGTTTTCACAAAACTATAGTATAATAGTTTTGAGGGGGTTTTTTGAGCAAAATGTTAAAATCGGCCATTCTTTTTTCAACAAAGAAAGATTCAGAAAATGGCAGTGTTTTTTCAATCAATCAGTTTTTGACGCAGAAAAGTGCGGTTTTCGAAACCGGAATTTTTGAATTAAGAAATTAATCAATTAAACCTGTATGAAAAGAGTGAATATTCTTTCTTGCAGTCTATTTTGTAAAATACTTAAAAGATTTTTATGGTTGCATGAACTTTGGATTTAAATTTCGAAGATTCTGAAAAAATTCTGCATAGATTGTTAGTCGAACTCTTTTAAGCACAGTAGTTCAACCGGCATTTCTTTTATTGTGAATATCATTTCCTTTTTCAAGAAAATTGGCCAGGAAAAGCTTTCTTTCCAAAAAATTTCCTTCCGCGAGGAACAATCTCCGCTTGTACCCGGACAGATATATTTTTATGATGGCCAAGCTGCTTGCCGGAATTTTGTTTTGGGAAAGCATGAATTTCTTAAAAAATTTTCGCATTTTTTACTTTTCTCCGGAGCTGCCCGGCGGTCGCTCCTACATAATCACCATCCCTGATAATTAAATGATGATTTTTTGATGTTCTATTTGGAATAAGCTTTATTTTAAAAATTTTCACAATGGCTTAATCGGGACAAATTTCCGGTTTTAATAATGGAAAATTTAAACAATTACCCGGAGTTTGTCTTTTTAAATAAACAGACATCATCTTAAAGGGAGGTTATGCTCTATGAAAATTACTGTTTTGGGAGCAGGAAACAGCGGCCTTGCCATGGCAGCACACCTCAGTAATGCGGGATATGATGTTACCCTATGGAACCGTTCAAAAGCGACGATTGAAAAACTCCTTGCCACCCGTACAATCGTGTGCAGTGGAATGATTGAAGGCTACATTAGAATCCCTTTTGTGACAAATAATATCGGGGAAGCATTAATAGACGCAGATGTCATTTTGATTACTACTCCGGCCAGTGCACACAGAGAATTGGCTGAAAAGATTGCTAAAAATATAAATAAAGAAGCTTTGATTGTGTTAAATCCCGGGAGAACATTCGGAGCCCTGGAGTTTCAGGAAGTGTATCAAACGTATAATCCTTATATACCGATAACCGTTGCCGAAACCCAGACGAATTTGTACACATGCCGGAAAACCGGGGAAGATAGTGTGGAAATTATCAATATTAAGTCGGGTGTTTTAATTTCAACTTTTGATGCGAATGAAAATGATGACATTATCCGGCGTCTGCCACAGTGTTTACAACAATATTTTACACCGGCAGAGTCGATGATTGAGACTTCTTTGGGCAATGTCGGCATGATTCTTCACTGCGCCCCGTTATTATTAAATACCGGTTGGACAGAAAGTATCGATACAGTTTATAAATATTACTATGAAGGCATTACCCCGACTGTAGCGAGATTTATTGAAAAAGTAGACAAGGAGCGAGTGATGGTTGCCAGACATCTCGGCATGGAAGTGGAGACTACGCAAGAGTGGCTGGAAAGAACGTATTTAGTAACCGGAAGGAATTTATACGAAGCCATTCAAAACAATCATTATTATACAACGATTGACGCGCCTGTCTCCATGAGGCACAGATATATTTTTGAAGATGTGCCGTGCGGATTGGTGCCGTTGGAAGCAGTCGGACAGAAATTGGGTCTTCCAATGACAAATACGAAACTGGTGATAGATTTGGCCTCCAGCTTAATGGAAGTTGATTTTAGAAGAACCGGAAGAAATTTAAACGAATTCTTCATAAACGGCGGGTTGGAGCGATTAAAGGTTATATTTACTAGGAGGGAATTTTCTTGGGTGCTGTAACTTCGGATCTATTTGCGTTTATAAAGCCATCCCTTGATGCGCATACATTGGGAGTAAATTCTGCCGCGGAACTGGTCCGTGACTGCGGTTTTAAAGTGATTTTTGCCGATGAAACAATTGAAAAGGCTATCAATGGTTTTCGTTATGAAAAAAACAGACAAACTGTTCTCGATTGGATCCGGACGACAAATATCAACCGGATCGGTCTCAGTTACAGACTGGACGAGGCGGAAGCAGTCAAGATGGTTGGCTATTTTATAAAAGAACTGAAAGACCATAATATGTTCTTTTTTCAGGGTGGTCCCGTTAAAGCAGTCTATTTTGGAGGACTGCCTAAAACATGTGAAGCCATCGAAAAGGAACATAAAGGATTGGTCAAAACTTTTAAGGGAGGCGAATCCGTCCGGGAAACCCTGACAAAAATGGGGATTCCGGAGGAAAGAATTCCCCGGGAGTTTATGGAGGGCAGCCGGTATGATGATTTCCGTTTAGAATTCGGTAAGAACATTATTGCCTCGCAGTCCTATGAATCGTTCCGTCCGGATGATAAATCCCGTTATCCGGAATACGGCACGATAGATGACACGGTGATAAAAAGAATTGACAATAACATAAAAAGGCCGTTTATTCCTTTAATCCGTGCCCACGCCGGGCCATATTTGTCAACGGTGGACAGAAAGGAATCAGTAAAACAATTTGTCTCATGGGTTAAAGAACTGGCTAAAGCAGGATACTTGGATATTCTTTCGATTGGAACATCCCAGCTGACCCAGTCCCATTTTGGAGAAGACTGGGAAGACATGCCGAACGGGGGCGGAGTTCCCATTAACTCCCCGGAAGAATACCGCATGATTTGGGAGGCTTCCAGGCCGCTTTTGGTAAGGACGTATGCCGGGACAAAAAATATTCCTGAGCTGGCGAAAATGTATGAGGAGACAATCAACATCTGTTGGCATGCTTTATCATTGTGGTGGTTTAATAAACTCGATGAGCGGGGCCCCTATGATTTATACACGAATTTGCAGCAGCATATTAAAACATTATCTTACATTGCCCGTTCAAATAAACCGTTTGAACCTAACGTGCCCCATCATTTTGCTTTCAGAGGCGCTGATGATGTCACGTATGTGGTCTCTGCATATTTGGCGGCAAAACTGGCCAAGCGAATGGGCGTCAAAACCCTGATCTTGCAAAATATGCTGAATACTCCCCGATTTACTTGGGGAATACAAGATTTGGCGAAATCAAGGGCTTTGTTAATCCTTGTAAAGGAATTAGAGGATGCAAACTTCAGGATCCTGTTACAGCCCCGGGCCGGTCTTGATTATTTCAGCCCGGAACTTGAAGAAGCAAAAATTCAACTGGCGGCGGTGACCGCATTAATGGATGATATTGACCCGCATAATGAAATGAGCCCGCCGATTATCCATGTGGTCAGTTATTCGGAAGCATCACATCTGGCTACTCCGGAAATTATTAATGAAAGTATTAAAATTACCCAGCATTCCTTGCAAACATACCGCGAATTGAGAAGAGCGGGGAAAATAGAGGATATGAGCAAGAACAGAGATGTCGAGGAACGAATGCACGAACTTCTCGACGCTGCACGGGCTGTAATTTCGGGAATCGAAAGCTCTGTATCCAATCCGTATTCGGCAGAAGGCTTCTACAAAATTTTTGCGGCCGGGTTCCTGCCCGTCCCATACCTGTGGGGCCAAACCGATGAATTCAAACACGCAAAACACTGGAAAACAAAACCCATCAAGGGCAGCGTAAAAACAATCGACCAAAACGGAAAAATCATCACCCCGGACCAAATCATCAACTACGCCAAACAAAACCTCCCCGAAGTCGAACACCGCCTCCGGGACAGGGGGACAGGTGTTTTGACCCGGTAAAGCGGAAAAGCATGTAAAGCATGTAAAGCATGTAAAGGTAAGCAGGAGCTCTGTTACGCTCCGAACTGGAGCGAAAAACATGGAACGCAGGAATAAATCAGAATTATCCGTTGCCGAATGGAAAAAAACCGGGACTGCTATAAAGGAAATATATCTTTTAAAAAATGCAAAATGTACAAACCCTCACTCTTTGCTGTTGAGTGAGGGTTTTGCTGTTTTACGGGGAAGTTCACCTCCAAACTCTTCGTGATTATTTTCCTTTTATCAAAATCATTTAGGAATAAAGAAATTTGCCGGGTTTAATGTTGAGAACGGGGCAAAAGAGTTAATGGCTGGGCAGAATTTGCCCAATTTTTACAGAAAGAATTTCCTTAAAAACCCGTAAAAACAGGTATATTTGCTGTTTATTAAAATGGGAAATGAGTGACATAAATCAACATCTCGGCGAAATCCGGTGATATATCGGCGAATTTTTTATTATATCGGCGAAATTTCAAATATATCGGCGAAAATTTCGTTTTATCGGCGAATTTACAATTTTATCGGCGAAACGCATCCCAGACCAAGAAAAGGGCTGCCAAAAGTCAGTTAAATCTGCTCTCTTGACATGCCCAAATTATCGCGGCCCCCGTTCAATCAACAGCTCCGGCAACTCTACCCCACCGGCTTCCATTATTAAAAAGAGCGCGCGTTATACCTCTTCACTCCGGTATTCTAAAATGTCCCCGGGTTGACAATCCAGCGCTTTGCAAATCGCTTCCAGAGTGGAAAAACGGATGGCCTTTGCTTTTCCGTTTTTTAAAATAGAAAGATTCGCCATCGTAATTCCGACTTTTTCAGAAAGCTCTGTTACGATCATTTTCCTTTTTGCCAGCATCACATCAATATGGACAATAATCGCCATATTTTCACCTCAGATCGTCAAATCATTTTCCAATTTCATTTTAATAGCTTCCTGTAAAAGTCTTTGCAGAACGGAACGGGCGCGTATTTCCAGCAGGTGTGGTGTAATTTAAAAGCACTCGGCCGGACATGTCAGCACTCTTTATTGTAGAGGCCGGCAAGAGAGCTTGTTCATGTTTCTTTTTAAAATTAAAATACTGTCACAAAAAAAGAATAAACGCCTGATTGCAGCGAATATAAAAAAGGAATTTAATTGCATTAATATAAAGAAAATATTCAAAATTTGGTATAATGATCAAAGGAATGCAAGGTCTTTCATTTGAAAGAATATCAATTTCCGGGAGTGAATGAAATGAAAAAAGAATCGAAGTTGACAAATGAACTGGTTGAATTGCTTCAGGGTGAAAAGATAGTATCTTTAATAACCACAGATAAAGAAACAGGCGAGCCGGATCTTTCAATGATTTCTTGGGTTGTCGCCCACCCGTCAGGAGAGTATATCGATTTTGCTGTCGGTCATAATGCTTCAAGTGCGAGCAATATTGAAAAAAACCCAAATGTCATTCTCGGAGTAATCGGGGCGGGAAGCTGCTACTCGATTAAAGGAAAAGGAAAAGTTTCAAATGTAATTGCAAAAACAATCAAAGTTCGTGTAATCAGAGTGGAAATCGAATCAGTTGAAGATGTCATGTTCTACGGAGGCAAAGTAACCGCAGAACCGCAATATGAAAAAACCTATAACCCGGCATTGGCTGAAAAACTGGACCGGGAAATCTACGCATTGTTAAGAGGAGAAGAAAAAGTTTTTGAATAAGTAAACTGCCGTTTTGTTTTTTAGGCTGAGTTAAAGGGCAATGTTGATTTTGATATACTTTGTTGATTGGAGTGAAAGGCGCGAAGACTCCTCCTAAAATGCTGAAGCATTTTAGTCGTGCGTGGGCTTGATCGAAGTAGCCTTCCAGAGTCCTGCGGGAACAACGAGACAGGCGAGACCCCGCAGACACATATATAAAGGATCAAAGGCTAACTACGCTACATCCTGTAGCAACGCCTTTGTGACCAACGTCCTGTTGGCCTAAAGGCTAAAAGCGCCACATCCTGTAGCAATGTCTTTGTGACCGACATCCTGTCTGCCTAAAGGCTAAGAACGCCATATCCTGTGGCAACGCCTTCGTGGCCAACATCGTTTTGCCTGAGGAGGCTCGGCGCTCGCCCGCGAACCGTGCGTGCCTGTAACGGAAATCAACAACCAAATTTAACAGAGCCATTTTTTAAAAAAATGGCCAATCACCCGGAGATTCCGCATGCAACTGAAGTTTACGGATGAAAAAGTATATAGAATTGTCAAGCAGGCTCCGCTGTCATTTCAGGCAGGCGGAGCCTGCTTATGTTTGCAGTTAGCGGCAACTCTTCAAATCCGTATTCGTGTTGTACAATTATGTTTGAAGCCGTGAAACAAAGCGTATGGGAATAATACCGTCAGGAGAAGTGCAAATGCAAGGGTTGATTGTGGAAAAATTACCCATATACAACTGTATGCTGGATTTCATGGAAATTTTGTATGAAAATAACATTGGTGATGGCTTATTTCCAGATGACAGGATTTGGTTTCAGACCGGCACCGGCTCATAAAAAGATATTTTAGATTGCCGATCGTGGAATTTGTTCCCTTTAAGGGTCTATGAAGACAATTTGTTTTGTTTGGCCGTTAATTATGTCCTCATGAACGGTTTAAGGAGACATTTTGGTTTGCTTGGCTGTTGCTTTTGTCCCCATGAAGAGTTTAAGAGGACATTTAGAGTTGCCCGGCCGTCGATTTTGTCCCCTTGAATGGTTTAAGGAGACATTTTAGTTTGTTTTGCTGTTGCTTTTGTTCCCATGAAGAGTTTAAGAGGACATTTTAGTTGGTTTGGCTGTCAATTTTGTCCCCATGAACGGTTTAAGGAAACATTTTGGCTTGCTTGGCTGTTGCTTTTGTCCCCATGAAGAGTTTAAGAGGACATTTAGAGTTGCCCGGCCGTCGATTTTGTCCCCTTGAAGCATTTAAGCGGATATTACACTGATGGAGCATCGGTTATATCTCTATAAACGTTTAAGAAAACAATTTTGAGTTGATTAGTCTCCGAGTTTTACAATGAAGCAAGCGTCTGGATAAATATCTTGGGTTTTAATGGAAATAAATTTTCCTGCATATAAATACAATCTTAAAAACGGAGGACAGAAGATGAAAAAAGTAGCGCTGATTACTACGGGCGGAACCATTGCAAGCAAATATAACGAAGATGGGCGCCTCGTCGCAGGAGTGATGACAGGAAGTGAGTTATGCCGCATGCTGCATCTTCCTGAACATATTGAACTGGAGATTTACTCTATGCTTCAAAAGCCGAGCATGCATGTCACTCATGAAGATTTAGACCGTATTGGAGAAAAAATGAACGAACTGTTCCAGGAAAATGAAGTTGACGGAATTGTTCTTACTCATGGAACGGATTGTCTGGAGGAATCTGCATATTACTTAGATTTAACAGTCGATATTGGCTGTCCGATTGTTGTGACCGGTTCGCAGCGTTCTCCTGAAGATACAGGCAGCGATGCAAATACGAATTTACGGGATGCGATCTGTGCGGCGGCTGACGAAAAACTGAGAGGGATAGGTACAGTTGTTGTTTTTAATCAACAAATTTTTTCAGCAAGGTATGTTAAAAAAATTCACTCCAGCAATCTGCAGGGATTTGGCACTTTTGGATACGGGTATTTGGGAATTGTGGATAATGGTGAAGTGATCCTTTATCAAAAACCGATTGTGAAAGAGAAACATCTGGCTGTATCTAAAGAACTTCCGGTTGTTGACATTGTTAAATGCTATCAGGGCGCCGACGATAAATTTATCAGAACGTGTATTTCGGCAGGAGTGGACGGCATTGTTTTAGAGGCAGCCGGCCGCGGACAAGTTACTCCCGGAATGATGGCTGCAATCAGGGAAGCTATTAGCAAGGGCATTTATGTCGTTGTTACAACTTCTTCTGAAGAAGGGGAAGTGTATCCGGCATATGACTATCTGGGCAGTGCTTATGATTTGCAGGAGGCAGGGGCCATTTTGGGTTTGGATTATGATAGTAAAAAAGCCCGCATTAAATTGATTTCTTTAATAAGAGCCGGAGAGAATGTACGTGACGGTTTTGCGAGGAAATAATCTTCCGGTGTTATTCTGAAAATACATATTCCTGCAGTCCGGAGTATTCTGTGTTGTTTGTTCTTTTTTATCTTTTTCTGACAGAAGTCTTCCATCCTCAAGGAACGTGTTTCTTATCGTTAGATAGGATTACCCGGGAAGCCCCACTTCAAGCAACCCTCAAGGGCGGTAAATGGAGGGTAGTTCACTGAAGTAACAAGTATGACCATTAAAATAAATGCACCTTTTCTTCGACGTATTTTTGGGGAGAAGGTGCTTTTGTATTTTTTTGGGAGATGTGTAAATTAAAGAAACAGGTAGCCTATGGCAATTATTGTCCAGTTTCGTAATATAAATTAAGGATAGATGAATGTTTTGTCTTAAAAAGAGACCCGGTTGTTTACGGAAGAAACTCCGGATCTGCAGGAAAGGCTATTTCATCGTTGGTGAAGGAACGGGTTGTTATGTTTTATTATTCTTTCAGTATTTGATAATTATATGAATATTTGCATATGTATGAGTATTATACTAAACGGGAATGTTATTGCGAATGATTGTCAACTGCAGAACCAATAATAGAAAATTAATCATTATTCAGAAATATTAAATACTAACTCAAATTATTTCTCGAATATTTTGTCATTTTTTAGCGCAAAAATTTTAATTTTTTTGTCGATTTTTATAGATTTTCGCGGTGGTTGTGATATTCTATGAATATGAATGTGAAACTTTGAATAATCTTTTTAAACTGGCGATGTTTTTTCATCTTCATTGTTTCATCTGAACCGGACCGCTTTTATTTGATTGAAACAGGTGGAGGGAAAAAGAAAACTCGTCGGAATTACAGGGCAACCGGATTTTAGGATATGATTTTCAAAAATAACTCTTCTGCCGGCGCCTTTACAATTACAGGCGTGCTCTAAGCATCCCTGTCAGAATGTTTTTATACTTTAATTTAATATAGGAGATGACCACAAATGACTGAACAACAATTCCGCATCGAAAAAGATTTCTTGGGTGAAAAGGAAGTACCAAAAGATGCTTATTACGGAATTCAGACGATGAGAGCGGTGGAAAACTTTCCGATTACCGGCTATCGTCTGGACGATGCTTTAATTCGTGCAATAGCAATTGTAAAAAAAGCTGCCGCATTAGCAAATGCTGATATCGGACAGCTTGATCGCTCAGTGGCTGCAGCGATTGCGGACGCGGCGGATGAGGTGATTGCCGGAAAATTGCATGATCAATTCATTGTCGACCCCATACAGGGCGGTGCGGGAACCTCCATTAATATGAATGCAAATGAAGTTCTTGCCAATCGTGCGTTGGAGATTCTTGGCAAAGAAAAAGGTGATTACAAGACAGTCAGTCCAAACAGTCATGTTAACATGGCACAATCAACGAATGACTCAGTACCGACCGCTATCCGGATTTCCGTAATCGGCGCTTTGGGAACTTTGCTTGAAACAATGGAAGAATTGTACGAAGAATTCATGGCAAAGGCCCGTGAATTTGACGGTTTGATCAAAATGGGCAGAACCCACTTGCAGGACGCTGTTCCGATCCGTTTAGGACAAGAGTTCGAAGCTTATGCCCGTGTATTAAAAAGAGATATCAGCAGAATTTCCGCTGCCCGTGAGTCTTTGTATGAAGTCAATATGGGAGCAACAGCCGTGGGTACAGGATTAAATGCTGATCCTGAATACATGGATAAAGTAGTTGAATACTTAGCTGATTACAGCGGTTTTCCAATAAAGCGCGCAGAAAATCTTGTTGACGCTACACAAAATTCTGACTGCTATTTGGAAGTGTCTGCAGCACTGAAAGTATGTATGTTAAATATGTCGAAAATTGCCAATGATCTGAGATTGATGGCTTCCGGTCCGCGTTGCGGTTTTGGTGAAATCAATCTTCCTCCGCGCCAACCCGGTTCATCAATCATGCCCGGTAAAGTGAATCCGGTTATGGCTGAGGTCGTAAACCAAAGTGCATTCCAAGTGGTTGGAAATGATTTAACGATTAGCATGGCTGCTGAAGCCGGACAATTCGAACTGAACGTTATGGGTCCGGTTCTGGTGTTCAATCTTTTACAATCAATCCGCATTATGACTAATGTATTTACTGTATTCCGCAAGTACTGCCTGTGCGGAATCACGGCAAATGCAGAGCGGATGCAAGCATATGTGGATAACAGTGTAGGTGTTATCACAGCTATCAATCCACATGTAGGATATGAAACTGCCGCTCAAATTGCAAAAGAAGCATTGGATACAAACCGCCCGGTAAGAGAAATTGTTGTTGAACGGGGAGTCCTGACAAACGAAGAACTCGACAAAATCCTCAACCCGTACGAAATGACCTACCCGGGCATCTCAGGAAAAGAACTGCTCGAAAGCAAAAAATAAAGGTCATGGGGACAGGCTCCGTGTCCCGGTAAAAATTTTCCAGTGAAGAAAGCACAAATCATTGATAATTTCACCGGAAACTGCAGCTTGAATGATTTCCTAATTTCATCGAGAGAAATAATAACTGAACAATAAAAAAAGTGTGTCTTTTAGTCTGCGTTCAGCACTAAAGGGCACACTTTTTTGTCAGATAACTGATGGTTATACTGATTTTTTCTACAAGTTGTAAATACGCATACATTAAATGATGTATCGGGGCAAGCTTTCGGTGGATAGTTCATGGCAGGGCTGCAAATTCTAATGATTTTTCAGCCCTGCCAGTTTATGTTGTAACCCGAAAGTTTATTTAACTTTGCTTACGCAGGCTGACGAAGATTAAATGATTAAAATGGAATACATGGTTAAAAATTCACCGGGACAAGCGAAATCGCTTTTTTTTCGGCCCTTTTACAAAAACTCAGCAGAAATTTATCCGCCGGACATTTTGAACATGATATAATTTCCATGCAAGAACATTTATTTGAACTCTATTTTTGACAGTATCATGCTCTGGCATCTTTTTTGAAAATATGAGGATATTTCGGTGGGAGAAACTGATGAATAAAAAAATAGCATTGCAAATTATTATTTTGGCGTTAATCAGTACGGCGGCTCTTTTTATTATTGAGCAAGGATTACAGGTTTCATATTTGATAAAAACAGTGGCAAAAATAGGCATGTTTCTTGTGCTTCCGTTATTTTTTATCAAATTTGTCATCAAGCAGCCCGTTTTGGAGTTTTTAAATTTAAGAACGATTGATACTAAAAATTTGCGGCTTGGTTTATTATTGGGACTTGTATCGATGGGAATTGTTATTGGGGCATTCTTCGTTCTTCAGGATTTTATAAATACCGGTGCAATTATTGATGACTTGCAAACGAGAATGAAAGTGACCGCCGAAATATTTGTATTTATTGCAATCTATATTACCTTTGGGAATTCACTGTTAGAAGAGTTTTATTTTCGCGGTTTTATATTTTTGAATATTTACAAAACAGGAAATAAAGCAGTTGCCTATTTATTTTCTTCTGTGCTTTTTGCCATTTATCATGTCGCCATTTTTGCGACCTGGTTTAATATTTGGTTGATGTTACTGGCTTTGCTTGGATTATTTATTGTCGGACTCGTTTTTAATTGGTTGAACACGAAATCGATGAACTTTTTAAATTCATGGATTTTGCATATTTTTGCCGATATTGGTGTGATGGTGCTTGGATTTTATCTGTTCGGGTTTTTTGGTTAAAAGGGGCGCGAAGAAGTGGTACTGTATAGATGGTCACAGAGCGAAAGGAAATTTGCCGCTTCATTTATTGCCGGCAGTTAATCTCAGCCGCTATGAACTATAAAATGATTTTTGAAAACTTTGAAAATATATCCCGATATTAGTTGGCATATAGGTGTATGAAAGTTCACTTTGATACATAGTTTTTTTCATGTTTTTAAAAAGAAGATACCGGAAAAGGGGAGAGGAAATTGTCTTTTTTTAAACAAAAAAATTTGCTTGGTGTGTCCGCGATAATTATATCGTTGCTTTTGGTTGCTGGTGTCCTTCTTTTTTCATTTCGATACTTTAATATGAAGGAAATTGACAAATTGACTTCTTATTGTGAAAAAATCCAGGGAGAACCGGTTTTGGAAATACACAGCGATTTGCTCAAAAGCTATTCTTTTGAATGTAAATAAAAAAATATACTTTTAATAAAAAATCCCCGAATTGCCGTTTTTGCAGTTCGGGGATTTTAGGATCCCGGGCTCAGAAGTTGTTTTTCCAACCATTGTGCCCGGGCTGCATCCTTATTGCCAAAATCTCAGAGATTCACTTGCAAAATCAGAAAAACAGCCCAAAAAGCCCGCCAAGAAGACCAAAAACTTTGTTAAGTACGGCATCAAGGATGTTTATGACTGGTACGAGAATTCCGGTAAGCATTCTTAAACCTCCTTACCACATTGTAGGTCTAATATAATAAAACCTTTTCCCTAAAAATTATAATAAATAAAACTATATGAATATTTCAATAGGGATTTTCCGTCATTAAGTGTGACTTTAATCCCATTTATGCCAGTGCTGTATAAAAAATTAATAAATTATGCTGACAACCTTAAATCTTCAGTTTTTACAAAAACACTTGTGAAACCAAACAGGCACGCAACTTTGGCTATGGCAGATTTGCAAAAAATGATTAATGAAAGCAAACTTGTATTTATGAACACAGAAAACTTCCATAAGAAAAATATCCGGGGACTTTTGTATATATTCCATCCGTGGATGGAATAACCTTACCGCAAAACGTTGAAGCCAAAAAAAAGACACCTTTCACAGAAGGAAAGGCGGTCGGTTATAAATGATTCTCATTAATTCGGCCTTTATCTTGGTGAGCATTGAGGTTACCGTTTATTCACATGAATGAATGACATGAATCATGACCTCACGAACGGGAATATTAATTCCCTGCCGTATTGATATTATATTTTTTTAATTTTTTATATAGTGTAGTCCGGCTGATACCTAATGTTTTTGCTGCTTGTTTTATGTTGTAGCCGGTTTTTGTTAATGCATCGATAATAGCCTTTATTTCTGCTACTTCCAGGCTTTTTAAACCGGATATTTGATTGTTTTTTCTTTCAATATGTTCTCCAAAAATCTCCGGGGGCAGGTCTTTTGCTGTAATCACGTTGTTTTCTGACAGGCTTAAAGCAGTGATTATTGTGTTTTGCAATTCCCGGATGTTGCCCGGCCAATCATAGGATAATAAAGCTTTATATACTTTGCTTTCAATTTTCGGGATTAAAAGATGATTTTCCTCGCATTCTTTGCGGATAAAATGACGGGCAAGCATGATAATATCTCGTCCTCGGTTCCTTAAAGGCGGGATCATTAATTTAAGTGACGAGAGCCGATAGTATAAATCTTCCCGAAACTTATTTTGTTCAACAAGTTCCTGGATGTTTCGATTGGTGGCGCAGATCACCCGGAAACTGCTGTGAATGTAGCGGTTGCCTCCAATCCGCATGTGTCTTTTCGATTCAAGCAC
>JANWJP010000024.1 GCA_025451895.1 Robertmurraya sp. | reverse complement strand
GTTGAAAAAAGTATGAATAGGTTTTTTAGCGGCAAGAATCCCGTGCCTCGTATCATTTTATAAGATTACAGAGGGGCAGGCGCTTTTTTCCGGACAAGGGGGATTTAATAAGGGGTGCTGCGTTTGATTTAGTACCGGTTTGTTGTTTTTGGACGGGAGCAGAAAAGTGCTGCTGTCTTTGAGAGGGGCGTTAGCAACAGCTTTTGCGTTCTGTTTTTGTTGTATATTTTTCGGGCGGGAACTAACTTACAATGTTAGTTCCTGTTTTGCATTTATGGAGATAAACGGATTTTTCTGTTTATGGAGGCAGATCCGAGTGATTATCCTGGCGTTTTATAATCAGTCCCTGGCTAGATTGTCGAAGTAGAACCCGAACAAGTCCGGTTACCTTTGAAACGGTCCCCAAATTGCAGAAGTAGGTCCCCAACCTAGCCGGTTATTCCGGAAACAATCCCCGGATTGCGAAACAAACCTAAATATGCCACTCAAACCTTCTTTTGGCAAACTATCACATCGAGAAAAAAATTTAACCGTAACTATCCCGCGGTAACAATCACAAGGAAAAATCGGCTTAAAAAAACAAACAAATATTCATGTCATTTCAACCCGACAAAGATTATGTGACAAAAATCGCAGTTTTCTGGCAAATAAACATAAATCCTCCTATAATAAAGAATAAAAAAGAGGATTTATAGAGAAGGAGAATTCAGCATGAAAGGAAAGCCCTGTCAGGATTCATTTGTAGTCAAAACCAGCATTGTTCTTCCTCCAGATACAAACAGCCATGGAACGCTGTTTGGCGGAAAATTAATGGCATACATTGACGATGTGGCTGCACTATCCGCAATGAGGCATGCACGGAAACCTGTCGTCACTGCATCCACTGATTCTATTGATTTCCTTCATCCTATATATGAGGGGAATTCTGTTTGTCTTGAATCTTTTGTAACATATGCCGGCAGAACCTCCATGGAAGTATTTGTCCGTGTAATTTCCGAGGACCTGCTAACCGGTGAACGAAACTTATGTGCGTTGTCATTCCTCACTTTAGTAGCTTTGGGAGAAGACGGAAAGCCGACAGAAGTGCCAAAAGTCATTCCGCAGACTAAGGAAGAAAAAGAACTGTATAAAACAGCATCGGCAAGAGCGGCAAACAGAAAAAAACGCAGACAGGAATCAAAACTCCTCGCAGAAAAATTCGGTACGGAATACCCGTGGTGCAGAAACCAAAAATAAAAAGGTGCCTGTCACCTCAACCCTCCGACTGTCCCTTTTGGGGCAGTTTTTTGTTTGCGCATGTTCCCACAAGCAAGTTAGTGTTTCGCGATGCGAAGAGATTTATTTGGCCAAAGATACTTCCGGGAATATTTTGTTTTTTCAGAATCCGCGCAAGTGTAAGCGTTTCAGATTACAATGATTCCTAAGATTCATGAAACCGTTAGAGAACCCTCAATAATTTGTCATTAAGAGTGAGGGAAGCAGCGTGTCTTTCGTCCTATACTTTTGGTGGGTTTTTAAAATTCTGGATAGGTGAGGATAGAATATGCTGCAAATGGATCAGGAAAAAGAGAAAGTGCACGAAGTACACATGTTTAAGACTTTGGCTTTTCTTGCTGTTGTCATGCAAAGTTCTCTCAGCTTTTCCCTCGGTTTGAAATCGGGGGCTTTGGAGCAGTCTGTTTTAATGGGGCTTCTTTATAATCTTGTAAAGTTTTCGGCTCCGGTTTTTATTTTTGTCGTAGGCTTTCATGCGGCCCAGCTTTCCCGAAAAACCGTTCAGTATCATCTTTATTTGGCGGATAAATGGAAAGAGATCATCGTTCCGTATATCCTTTGGAGCGCGGTTTACCTGTTGTTTTTCCCTGCCGTTAATATGTTTGGCATTGAAAGCGTAAGTGCCATTTTAAAATCAATGGTTTTCGGAACCGCCGCTCCCCATCTTTGGTATGTGGTGATGGTGTTCCAGTTTCATCTTCTCATACCGTTGTTTTTGCTCATTTTTCATTGGCTGAAGGGGCATCTCCATTCAGCAAAATTCCTGGCGGTTATGGCGTTCCTTGTAACCGGGATACATCTTGGATTGGTATGGGCTTCATCAAAATATGTCTTTAATGGAGTTTTTTTAACGGAACATCTGTTTCTTCGCTTTACAGACAGGAGTTTTATTGCTTACACCTTTTACTTTATTCTTGGCGGCACCGCTGCTTTAACGATTGACCGTTGGAGAAAATTTGTCAGGAAGTCGCTTATTTTGAATATGTATATTTTTCTCGGAATGTTTCTTGTTGTCGGTTATGAACTGTTGTCCTTTCACGGAATTGGTTCCATTGATTTGCAGGTTTCCACCTATTTGAAGCCGACGATGTTTATATATATCATTTCTGAAATGCTGTTATTATATGGTATTTCGATGGTGATCGTCCAAGCCCGTTCTTTTTTGTTTCATCTTTTGAATTTTATCGGTAATCACACCTTTCCTTCATATTTGGGACATTTCTTCTTTTTGCAAATCATTGCGTCTGTAATTCCGGTTCGAATTTTTGCCGGGAACCATTTGCTCCTGGCTATTCTCTTATTTTGTTTAACAACTTGCGCTTCCGTTGTTTTTTCGTTCCTCGTTAGTGAAATACTAAACAGGAAAAGCTTACTCAGTCTTTTTGGAAAAAGAAAGGGGAAAGGGGTTATGGTGGGAAAATAGGCCAACTGACGCCGATTACCTTCTTCCCTTTTGCTTTTGGGATCTCTGCATTATGTCCCCGGCAACCGGCTGGGTAGCCCATTTTCATATTAAAAACAAGATATGAAAGCAACCGGAAAGGAGGAAGACTTAATGAATAAGAAGGATCCCCGCTTTAAAACCGCTCACAAGGAAGCGTTAACAGGGGTTATTATCGTACTGATAAATTTTTTATGGTGGTTTGGATTTGCGTACGGATTAGGGTCGCGGTCTCCGGAGGGCTATTCATATATTTTAGGTCTTCCGGATTGGTTTTTTTACAGTTGTGTGCTTGGTTTTATCGTGATCACAACTTTAGTCATTTTTGTTGTGAAAAAATTTTTTAAAGAGATTCCTTTTGAGGATGGGCAGGAAAGAGGAGAGGAGTCATGAAATGGGAGGTCATTTTCCCGTTGCTGCTCTTTCTCATCATTATTTTTTTAATTGGTTTTTGGGCAGGAAGATATGTTGCAAGAACGGATACATTTCTTCAGGAGTATTTTATCGGCAACAGATCCCTGGGCGGTTTTGTTCTGGCCATGACTTTGACAGCCACTTACGGCAGTGCCTCCAGCTTTATCGGCGGACCGGGCGTCGCCTATACGGAAGGATTGGGCTGGGTGCTTCTGTCGATGGCCCAATTGGCAACGGGATACTTTGTGCTCATGATTCTGGGCAAAAAATTTGCTATCATGGCAAGACAATACCGGGCGGTGACATTGGTTGATTTTTTGAGAGGGCGATATGAGAGCAAGTGGGTTGTAATTTTAGCAGCATTGAGTATTATTGTGTTTCTCTTTTCTGCCATGGCGGCGCAATGGGTCGGCGGGGCAATATTGGTTGAATCTTTGACCGGCCTTCCTTATTCGGTTGCATTAGTGATTTTTGCCGTATCTGTCATGGTTTATGTAGTCATCGGCGGGTTTCGTGCTGTTGTTTTAACGGATGCTGTTCAAGGGACCGTGATGTTTGTCGGAACATTGATTCTTCTTATTGCAACCATTTACGCCGGCGGGGGGATTGACAATATTATTTCTGATTTATATGCCGAAAATCCCCGGCTAATTTCTCCTTTTGGCAGCGGGGGAACTTTAACACCATTGTATGTGTCCAGTTTTTGGATTTTAGTGGGTGTGGGTGTGATCGGTCTTCCGCAAATTACGGTTCGGGCCATGTCTTATAAAAATGCAAAAGCCATGCACCGGGCAATCATGATCGGAACGGTTGTTGTCGGTTTTATCATGCTCGGCATGCATTTAATCGGTGTGTTTGCCCGTCCGGTTTTGCCGGGAATTGAATATGGCGATAAGGTCATGCCCCTTTTAACATTGAGCATTCTTCCTCCATGGCTGGCCGGGATTGTTTTGTCGGCACCGATGGCAGCGATCATGTCAACGGTTGATTCCTTGTTAATCCTTGTCAGTTCAACCGTCGTCAAGGACGTTTATTTGAATTATATCAATCCGGATGCCGGCAATGAAACGGTGAAAAGGATCAGTCTTGTTGTGACAACGCTTATTGGCATACTGGTCTTCTTAATAGCTTTGAGTCCGCCGGATTTGATTATCTGGCTTAACTTGTTTTCATTCGGAGGGCTGGAGGCCACATTTATCTGGCCGGTTGTTTTTGGACTGTATTGGAGCAGGGGAAATAAATACGGTGCAATTTTGTCAATGATTACGGGAATTGTATCATATATGATTATTCATGTTTATTTTCCAAATCCGTTTGGCATGCATACCGTAGTCCTGCCGATCATCCTTTCGTTCTTTGCTTTTATTGCCGGAAGCTTTTTGAAAAATCTTTCAAAAACACATGCCCCGGAAATTACATAGTATAAGCAAAAGAGCGGTTTGCATCCGTTTTAGCAGGAATTGCGGGCAAAATCGCACAACCACTGTCAAGTTTGAAAAGACGTGCAATCCTCCTGACATTTAATCTGCGCTTAAATGAATTCAAACAAAAGGAAATGCTGACCCCGGAGAAGGAGTCAGCATTTCTTGTGTATTTTTGCGTAAGTATGAACGAATTACAGTGCGGATAAAAATTCTTGAGTGTTTTTTCGGTCAGGGTATTTTAATTTTATGTGAAGCGCAAGCTGTAAATAAGTCAGGTAAGATTTACTGTATTACTTCTAGTTGCTAGTATTTTATTTTGAAAGACTGATAAGGCTCTGTTTCAGCCAATTCTTTCGTTTCCAATTCAGATACTTTAGAGAACGGGTTTCCTTGACGAAGATCCTTGAGAAATAAGTCCATATCTTCTTTTTCCCCGACGGCAACCATTTCTACTGTTCCTTGATCAGTGTTTTTTACCCATCCCGTGATTTTGTGCTGGACGGCCTTCATTTGCGCATAATAGCGAAAGCCCACCCCTTGTACAGTGCCTTTTACGACAATATGCAATCGTACCAAACCCATTCACCTCAATTTCATCGATGTAACAGCTTTGCTTCATACCACGGTGTGCTATATTAATCATGCTATAAAATTAAAAACATTGCAATATTTAAGAGGAGGATAACACTGTAAAGTGCTGTTCCCATTCAAATTCCCGGGGCCTTAAACGAAAAAGTGCTGAATTTCGTTTCTTAAGGCATGACTGACTCCCGCTCTTAACTTTTAAACGAAAATCAAGAGTTTCTCTTAAATTTGGCGCCCGGGAAAAAATTGTAAACAAAAGTTTCTTCTATTACCGCAAGCAGACGGATTTAAAAGGCCCAGTCGCCATCGCGGAAAATCGGTTCGGATTTGCCGTCTTCGGTAATGCCGTCAATATCCATTTCTGCAGAGCCAATCATAAAGTCAACATGGGTGATGCTTTCGTTCAGGCCGTGTTCAGCCAATTCCTCAGAAGACATTTCCTTTCCGCCTTCAATGCAAAATGCATAAGCGCTTCCGATGGCCAGATGGTTTGAAGCATTTTCGTCAAATAAAGTATTGTAAAAAAGAATATTTGATTGCGAAATCGGCGAATTATGGGGGACAAGCGCCACTTCTCCCAGATAGTGCGAGCCTTCGTCGGTTTCTATTAAATGTTTGAGGATATCTTCTCCCTGCTCCGCTTTGACATCAATGATCCTTCCATTTTCGAATGTCAGGGTAAAACGGTCGATGATATTTCCGCCGTAGCTGAGCGGTTTGGTGCTGGAAACAGTCCCGTTTACACCGTGTTTATGGGGAACTGTAAAGATTTCCTCTGTAGGCATATTTGCCATAAATTCGATGCCCTTTTCATTTATGCTGGCGGCGCCGACCCAGACATGTTTTTCCGGAAGTTCAATGGTCAAGTCTGTGCCGGGGGCTTTGTAATGAAGTTTTTTATAATGTTTTTTATTTAAATAGTTTACTTTTTCCTGCAATGTCTGGTCGTGCCTTTTCCATGCGGCCACAGGGTCTTCCGTATCGACGCGGGTTGCCTTGAAAATAGCTTCCCACAGTTTGGCAACGCTTGTGTCCGGCTCATCATTCGGGAAAACTTTTTCAGCCCAGCCGTTTGACGGGGCAGCAATAACCGTCCAGCTGACTTTATCTGATTGAATATATTTGCGGTATGTTTTAAGAGCTTTTCCGGCTGCTTTTTGATAATTGGCAATCCGTTCGGGGTTGACTCCTTTTAACAGGTCCGGGCTCGAGGACATAATAGACATGAAAGCCGCTCCTTGTTCTGCATATTCTTCGATTTCCCTGGCCCGCCATTTTGGATATTCATGGAACACTTCATCTGGAGCCAGATCATATTTTGTCCGGGAAACAACATCATCGTTCCAATTCACGACAACATTTCTCGCCCCTGCTTCATATGCTTTTCTGACAATCAGGCGGACAAGTTCGGCAGAATCGAGCGCTGCGTTGATGATCAGTGTTTGTCCTTTTTGAAGATTCACTCCGACTTTGACAGCGAGTTCTGCATATTTTTCCAGTTTTTCTTTGAAGTGATTCATTTTATAACCTCCATTTTTCAAAAAAATGTCGCTTTGCCGCATCAGACAGCAATATCTAATTTCACCATTTGGCGGGCGTTCATATGTCAAGCAGTTCTGACAAAAAAATTCCCTGGCAAAAGTTTTCGTCCGGGCGGCCGTTTGTTTTCAAAATAATCGTAATCTGGTTTTATAGAAAATTTATTCCAGTTTTTATTGTATCCTTTTAGAAGGAAAAAGAAAACTCCGGTAATTTTGTTTGTTTTAAACGGAACCGCTTTTGCAGTAATGTCTGATTCTTATTTAGGAATAAGAAAGGCTGTGTTTTTGCGGTGAATTTGTCCGGGTCTCTGTAACGCGAAACCGGGCAATATGTCTGCCATGTGAATGCCCGGAAAAAAGAAAACGCATGCGGCAGTTTTCGTGTTTCACCGCATGCGCTTGTTTGCTAAAGGTTCATTGCATACAGAGATCCTGAAACAGCGAAGATTATTCCTTTTCCTCCAGTGCCGCTTTTAAGAGATCGCCCAGGCTGGTTCCGAAATCCTCTTTTTTCGCATACCTTTGCATCAACTGCCGTTCCTCTCTCTTGGAGACTGTTTGTTTGCGTTCTTCGGCTTTTTCAACTATATTGCAGTTTCGGCACTGGAAGTAAAGGCCGGCTTTTCCCTGATGCATTTCCATCCTTTTATGACAGGTCGGACAGCGCCGGTTGGAAAGCTTCGGATCCTTTCTCTTGCGATAGTTGCATTGCAGATTTGAGCAGACAAGGATTTTTCCTTCCTTTGTGTTTCGCTCCTTGAGAAAGGATTGGCATTCAGGGCATTTTGAGCCCGTCAGATTATGGGCGCGGTATTTTTTATCACTCTTTTTGATTTCCATTATTAATTGTTTCGTTTGTTTGCGGATGTTTCTCAAAAATTCTTCCGGGTCTCCTTTGCCGCGGGAGATTTTCTCCAGTTCTTTTTCCCAGCGGGCCGTTAATTCCGGTGATTTTAACTCTTCATTAACCAGGTTTAACAGCTGTTTTCCTTTGGCCGTTGTATAAAAACGGCCATTTTTCCTTTCAACGGCTTCCGAATCAACAAGTTTTTCGATAATTTCCGCTCTGGTGGCCGGCGTCCCAAGGCCGTATTTTTCCATTTGGGCAAGCACATCCGCTTCCGTATACCTCTGCGGCGGTTCCGTCATGTATTGCTCGATCTGAACGGATTGAACAGATACGGATCGGCCTTTTTCAATTGAAAGAGGCTTGCTGACAAGTTCATTTTCATCCGCATGGCCGGAAATTTTCTTAAAGCCCGGGTCAATGATAATCTTTTCCGAGGCCGTAAAGGTTTCGCCGGCAACTTCAACAGTGGCATGGATTACCTCATATTTATAAGGCGGATAAAAGAGAGTCAGGAATCTTTTGGCAATCAAATCGTAAATTTTTCGTTCGTCTGCAGATAAATCACCAAGATGGAGCTGTTCCTCCGTCGGAATGATCGCATGATGATCCGTTACCTTTTCATTATTAAATACCCGCTTTGCAGCAATTTTTGCTTTTTTGGCAAGAAGGGGCTTTACTTCTTCGCCGTAGCCGGAAGCCATTCCGAGGAGCCGGTCGTTCATGGTTGCTTCCATATCCGTTGTCAAATAACGCGAATCGGTACGCGGGTATGTGACCAGCTTGTAATGCTCGTATAAGCGCTGCAGCAGGTTTAATGTTTTTTTGGCTGAAAAGCCGAACCGGATATTCGCATCCCTCTGCAGTTCGGTTAAATCATATGGAAGCGGCTGGGGCTCGCTTTTTTGCTTACGGGTGACGGAAACGACCATACCTTGTTGATCTTTAATTTTTGAGGCAATTTTCCCGGCTGTCTCTTTTGAAAAAATTCTTTGCTGGCCGTTTTTCTCCCATTTCGTTTGCAATGGCCCAATCCGGGCTTCTATTGTCCAATATTCTTTGGGGACGAAGCTCTGGATGGCTTTTTCCCTTTCAAAAATTAAGGCAAGGGTCGGGGTCTGCACTCTTCCCGCCGATAAAGGGTCCTGGTATTTTGTTGTCAGTGCCCTTGTTACATTTAAACCAATCAGCCAATCCGCTTCGGCGCGGCATACAGCTGATTGATAGAGATGATCGAATTCGCGGCCTGGCCGGAGTTTCTGGAATCCTTCTTTGATCGAGCGATCCGTATGGGAGGAGATCCACAAGCGTTTCAGAGGTTTGCGCCAACGTATTTTTTCCAAAATCCAACGGGCGACAAGTTCACCTTCCCGTCCGGCATCGGTTGCGATAATACAATCTTTAATATCCTTTCGTTTGGCCAATTGTTCAATGGCTTTAAATTGACCGCTTGTTTGTTTTATTACTTTTAAGCCCATTTTGTCAGGAATAATGGGAAGATCCTCGATTCGCCATGTTTGGTATTTTTTATCATAGTGCTCCGGCATTTTTAATTCCACCAAATGGCCGAGAGCCCATGTAACGACATATTTTTCGCCTTCAATATAGCTTTTGTGAATTTGCTTGCAACCCAGCACGCGGGCAATTTCCCTGGCTACACTCGGTTTTTCCGCAAGGACCAGTGATTTCATATTCTCACCTTTTTCAATAGATTCATGCTTCATTCAGTATAAACGAAAATGAACGGAAATGGTAACATGGAAGGCGGGATAAAAAATATTCGGGAGGAAGGTTTCATGATGATTAAGGAGATAAATATTCGCGACAGGAAAACAGCGGAAAAGATTTTTGCGTTACAGCAAAGTGCTTACCGGGTTGAGGCGGACCTTACCGGTTTTCCGGAACTTCCTCCTTTAAAAGAAAGCCTTGACGACCTGATGAATTGCGGGGAACAGTTTCTCGGATTTTTTGCCGGGGACGGGATTCTTGGGGCTGTTTCTTTTAAAATGACGGAAGAATATATTGACATTCACCGGGTGATGACCGACCCTCGTTATTTTCGAAAAGGGATTGCTTGCCGTCTGCTTCACTATTTGGAAAAGAATAAAGCCAACGGAAAAAGATTGATTGTGTCAACCGGAGCTGAGAATCGTCCGGCGATCTTGCTTTATGAAAAACTCGGATTTGTAAAAACAAGCCGTGAAACCGTGGAAGGAGGGCTTGTTTTGCAAAAATTTATAAAAAAGCCGGGGGCATGCGAATAACGCTCCCGGCTTATATTCAGTCTCTTACATAAACGGCTGTTCCTGTGGCAATGACCATCATCATGCCGTCCCTTAAAGTTTCAAAGTCCAGGTCAACACCGACAATGGCATTTGCCCCGAGACGGCGGGCTTCATCTTCCATTTCTCTGAGGGCGGTTTCCCTGCCTTCGGAAAGTTTATTTTCGTAAGCACTGCTCCGTCCGCCGATAAGGTCTGTTACACTGGCCATAAAATCTCGGACTACATTTGCGCCCAGGATGATTTCACCAGAGACGATTCCCAAGTATTTTTCAATGACTTTGCCCTGCAAATCAGGGGTAGTGGTTATGATCATGTGCGTTTCCTCCTCGTATACTGATATATACGAATACGGAATTTTTCTGAAAAGGTTTCAGGAAAGCCAAAAATTTGCTGTGTTTTTTTTATGGATAGGAGCTTAGGCTGGGGAGGGACGGCTACCTTCAACTCCGCACGGGTTTTAAAGACATAAAAAACCGCACACGTGAATCAACTTTTTGGTATTCCTTTGTTGTTAAAAAAGCCTGCTTCAGAAATTAACAGGGCTTTCCTATTCCACATCCTCCGTTTCCACCCTGTTTTTAAAAGCTTCCCGCACAACCAGAAACTCTTCATCTCCGATTGCATCTTTGGAATGCCTTTCAGTCTGTGTACCCTTGGGGAACTCGCCCGGATGCCCTTTCCTTTTATGGTTAAATGATTTTCCGCGTCCCAAAAAAATCCCTCCTTTCTTGTTTCTTTTTATTATTTCCCTGTTCAAACGGCGTATGATATGAGGGAAATAGTGGCATGTCCCGTTGGGCATTCTATTCTCAGGAAATAAACTTCCTGCAAAACAATCCGATATAAGAAGAGAAGCATTTTTATGCAGAAAGCCTTTTTGCCGGAAAGGCAGCCTGACAGTTCCGGATTGGAAGGCCGGTTGTTATTTGCTGTTTTTTGCTTCATGACAAAATAGACGGGTGAATTACATGGATAAGACGACGATCATTGGTGTTCTTCTGGGATTTTTTGCATTATTTGTTGGCATGTTCTTCAAAGGTGTAAATTTTGGCGCATTATTAAATCCGGCAGCCATTTTTATTATATTTGCAGGTACCATTGCCGCCGTAACGATTGCATTTCCCACGAATGAAATAAAAAAAGTGCCAAAGCTGTTTGTTATCCTTTTTCGGAATGAAAAACCCATCGACAAAATAAAGCTGATTAAATTATTTTCTGAATGGGCGCAAATCGCCCGCAAAGAAGGACTGCTTGCTTTGGAGGTTAAGATTAAGGAAATAGATGATGAGTTTTTGAAACACGGTTTAACCCTGGCGGTAGACGGTCAAAGTGCGGATTATATCCGCGATATTTTAACTGAGGAAATTGAAGCCATGGAGGAAAGGCACAGCACGGGAGCGCAAATTTTTTCCCAGGCCGGAACGTATGCACCGACATTGGGAGTCCTTGGGGCCGTTCTCGGATTGATTGCCGCTTTAGCGAACATGGAGGACACCACTTCACTGGGCCAGGCAATTAGTGCCGCATTTGTAGCAACTTTAATGGGAATTTTCTCCGGGTATGTTCTGTGGCATCCTTTTGCCAATAAACTGCGCAGAAAATCGCAGCAGGAAGCCCAATTGAAATATATGATGATTGAAGGGGTTCTGTCCATTCTTGAGGGGGAGGCTCCGAGGGTCATTGAACAAAAGCTGAGCTCTTATCTTCCGGCAAAGGAGAGGAAAATTTTCCTGATGGAAGGAGCGGGGAATCCGGATGGGTAAGAAAAAATGGCGAGACCGTAATAAAGGAAAAGGAACCGATGAATCGTGGCTAATTCCTTATGCCGATATTATGACTTTGCTGCTTGCGATGTTTATAGTCCTTTTTGCGTTAAGTGATGTGGATGCGAAAAAGTTTAAGGCGATGGCACAGTCGTTTAATGAAATTTTTTCCACAGGAACAGGTATTTTTGATTACCCGAGCCCGATGCCGGATGATGAAGCGAAAGGATTGGATCCACAGAATAAGGAGCATATCAGGAAAAAAACAACGGAGAAAGCAGATAAGCAAGGAAAAAACGAAACATCAAATTCTGCCGTGGAATGGCGCGAACTGAAAGAGGTTCAAGGGAAAATTGATTCATATATCGATGAGAATCGTCTGACCAATAAATTGAATACCTCATTAACGGATGAGGGGCTGCTTGTTACCATTCACGACAATGTTCTGTTTGATTCGGGAAGCGCCCGGGTCCGGCCGGGGGATGTGAAGGTGGGAAAGGAAATATCCAAACTGCTTGAGATGAATCCCCCAAGAAACATCATTATCAGCGGTCATACTGATAATGTTCCAATTAATAATTCAGAGTTCGCTTCTAATTGGGAACTTAGCGTTATGAGAGCCGTAAATTTTATGAAAATTCTTCTTGAAAATGAAAATTTGGATGCGAGATGGTTCAGTGCAAAAGGATACGGGGAATTTCAGCCGGTTGCCACAAATGATACGCCGGAAGGAAGGGAAAAGAACAGACGGGTTGAAATTCTGATTCTGCCGTTCAGTGTGAAAAATTAATCTGATTGATGAGGATAGTACCGGGTTCCGGATGGTTTAATATGTTCTGAATAAGTCCGTCACTATGATTGGTGGCGGTTTTTTTATGCTTTTCTCAAGTATTGCCGGACAATATGTGTTTGTACAGATGTGCGATAGATATTTGCCTGGCCCATGAATTCACAAAAAAAACACAGTTCATTTAATTTTTTGTCACAGAACGCTGTTATAGTAAGAAAAAGGAAAAAGGAGTGAAAAATGGAAATTAGGCAGGTTTTTAAAATAATCGTCAGTTTTCTTTTGGCAGGAATGATTGTTATCGAACTGTACGGAATCACTGCTGTTGCTTCGGAACAAGTCATATTAATCGACGGCAGTCAAAGCGGATCTCTTCAGGAAATTATTAATAAAGCGGAGAAGGGACAAACTCTTCAACTCAAGCCGGGGGTTTACAAAGGCCCCATTTATATTGACAAACCGCTTTTTCTCACCGGCAGTAAAGGAACCATTATTGACGGGGGCGGCAAGGGCAATGTCATTACCGTTCAATCCGGGGACGTGAAAATTAAAGGTTTGACCATTGAACACAGCGGGAGGTTTGATAACAACAGCGGGATTTATATCGATAATGGTGAACATGTGGTTTTGGAAAATAACATCATCAGGAATGTCCATTTTGGGATTTACATAAAAAACGGCATAGATATAACCGTAGACAGTAATAGCATTTCCGGCTATGATGGCCATTTTTCCAGAAAAGGAAACGGGATTCATATATTCAAAGGCAAAGGGAACGTCATTGAAAACAATTATATATACGACGTACAGGATGGGATTTATTTTGATTTTGCTGAAGAGGTGATTGTCCGTCATAATGAAGTGCGCGATTCAAGGTACGGACTGCATTATATGTTCAGCGGAAAGGTACGTACGGAAGAAAACTTGACAGCGGGAAATATAACCGGACTGATGATTATGGATTCCGCTGAACTGGAGTATGCCGGAAACCGTGTTCAGGATCAATTTCATGTTCGCGGCTTTGGAATTCTTGTATATCGCTCACAAAATATTGTTCTCGAAAGAAATGATATTATCCGGAACAGTGTAGGAATATCCTTTGAAGAGTCAGAAAATACAGTCTTTAAAAACAATGTTATTGCTGCCAACCAGGTGGGTCTCCAATTTAGACGGGGCAATGTTGACAATGTCTTCACAGAGAATAATTTTATCGGCAATATTGTTTCTTCCACCGTTGGGAATGAGGAACTCCGGCTTGATAACGGTGTAAAGGGAAATTACTGGGATGATTATAAAAGCTTTGATGTGGACGGAGACGGCATTGGTGAAATTCCTTATAAGGCCGGTTCACTCTATGATACTTTGCTGAAACGGCAGCCGCTTTGGCAATTTTATTTTGAAAGCCCTGCAGTGAATATGTGGACAAGGGCTGAATCGATGTTCCCGGCAATGGGCTCTGTTGAAGTGTACGATTATCATCCGCTTGTTGATCCGGTCAGACTTTCGGGAGAAGAACAAATTGAGAACGGGAAAAACAGTCAACTTCTGTTGACGGGGATGCTTTTTCTTGGAATAGCAACGGTAATTATTTTCAGGGGGAGGCGGAGAGTGTGAAGAAATTTATTATGCCGTTCATCATGTCAGGGATGTTTATTTTTATTGCATCCGGCTGCGGGAAAGAGGAAACAATTCAGCCGGTGGAAGTTAATGCAGAGGTCGATGTTTGTGAGGTTTGCAATATGAATATCGCCCATGAACATTATGCGACCGAACTGATAACTGTTGACGGGGATGTGTATAAGTTTGATGATATCGGCTGTATGATTGAATTTGTTCATAAGGATAAAAGTGTGTCAGAAGATGAAATAGCTGTTCAGTATGTGCGTGATGTGGATACCGGAGAATGGGTCGAACTGGAAGAGGCTTTCCATGTTTATTATGAAGACATATGGACTCCGATGGCAAACGGAGTCATCAGCTTTAAGGATATGGAAGGAGCTGAGAAGTACATCGAGAAAATTGGAAAAGGGCAGCTCCTTGATTATAAAGCTCTCCTTGAGCACCCATGGGAGTGGTACCGATGAACATTGCCCATATTGCCGGAAACCAGCTGACGCTGATTTTACGGAGCAGATGGCTTGTCAGCTTCGGGTTCTTGTTTATGTTGCTTGCATTTTTTGTAACTTATTTTTCCCATTCGGGAGGCGCCGGATACGACGGTTTTAACCGGATGACGGCGAGTCTGTTGAACGTAACCTTATTGATCATTCCTCTATTTGCGTTATTAATGGGTGCATTATTTTTGGCCGGGGAAAAAGAGGACAGCGGCCTTCTTCTTTTATTAACCTATCCGGTTTCGGCCTGGGCTGTGCTGTCGGGTAAATTTATCGGAATGCTGGTTGCATTGGGGGCCGTGCTGACAGGCGGATACGGGTTTGCATTTTTGGCTGCTGCTTTGCTAAACAGCGAAGTATCCGTTACGGTAATTTTAAAATTTTATTTGTTGTCTTTTTTGTTGGCGGCAATATTTTTGGCCATTTCGGTTTTTATCGGCATCCGTGCAAAATCCCGCTTTCAGGCGCTGGGGGTCAGTCTGGCGGTATGGGCATGCGCCGTGTTATTTTACGAATTTTTAATAATGGGAATCAGTGTATTTCTTGCCAATCAATCGGTCATTCCTTTGCTTTCCTTTTCAATCTTTTTTAATCCGGTTGAACTGATTAGGGTATGGTTGATACTGTCTCTCGACGGAGGAACGGTGTTCGGCCCCAGTTTGTATGAGTTTACGGTTTGGGCAAAGGGCTTGCAAGGAATGATTCTGTTTATTGTTACATCTGTGCTGTGGATTGCTGTTCCCCTCGTTGCTGCGAATATATCCGTTGGAAGGGGGCTTGAAAATGATTGAATATGAATGGATCCAATTTCAATCGATTGGAAAAAAATTTAATAAACATCACTACGTGGGAAACATTGATCTTACATTAAAAAGAGGGGAAATTTTTGCTCTTTGCGGCGGAAACGGAGCAGGAAAAAGTACATTTATCAAAGTGATTACGGGCATTATGAAGGGGACAAGCGGGAAAATTGTTATTGATGGAAAGACGATTAAACCAACGAACCGGAATTATAAGGAATTATTTTCTTATATGCCGGATCAAATGGTATTTCCCCCTCAACTGACCGGACGGGAAGCATTGCGCTTTTTGGGGCGGCTGCGAAAAATTGAGACTGGAAGAGTCGATGAGATGCTAAAACTTGTCGGACTTTATGAGGTGGGGAATCGCCCGATTAAGCACTATTCAAAAGGAATGGAACAGCGTTTATTGTTTGCCCAGGCTCTTTTGCCGGATGCTCCTTTTATGATTCTGGATGAGCCCACAAACGGCCTCGATCCTTATTGGTTCTTTCGTTTTAAAGAAATATTGCAGGAGGAAAAACGAAGGGGTAAGACAATCCTTTTTACCACTCATGTTTTGTCTCTGGTGGAGGAAATTGCTGATCGGGTTGCATTTATGGAGGATGGCAGGATGATCAGCAACGACCGGGTGGAAACATTGCTTTCAAAAAGCGGAAGAAAAAAAACATTAGAACAAATTTTCATCTCCAAACAGTCACAACAGGCGGAAAAAGAAACAGCGGCGACACAATTTTAACCGTGCAAAAGTCCGAACCCCAGGAAGGCTCGGACTTGTTTATTGGGTGTTATTTTTTTAGTAAAAACTGTCCCGGCTTGTCCGGTAAATGTGCATAAATTGTCTGTTAGTTTGGCGGTTTAATGGGAATGACCATGGTTATCGCCGGCTCCTTGATGATGATCGTCATGATTTTGATCTTGTTCGTGATCGGAATGTCTGGATTCATGCTGACTTTTCATTGATTTCATTTTCTTTTCATACCGTTCTGCCGCCAATTGATCAATCGTTTCCCAATCGGTAATTTCTCCGTTAAGTTCACTGTTTTCCGCGATGAATCTTTCAGCTTTTTCCCTGCTGTCAAAAAAGACATAGCCCCATTTCATCGGAGATTTTAAATTCGTCTTAACAGGGATGGCTTTGTTTGTTTCGGTCCATTCCAATGTTTCGTAGTCACGGACCCATTGTATTTTCAGTTCTTCTCCGGTTGCTCTTTCGTAGTTTAATATACATCCGACATCATCAAAAAATACGGTTTCACCGGACTTTGTGATTCCCTGACCGGTAAATACCCCCATTTCATGGTCATGAGGATATACTTTCATATTACATACCGCACATAAGGTATTTTCATCCGGTTCAACCGGTTCATCTTTCCGGCTGTCATCTGTGGAATTGTTGGTTTGTGCTTTCTCTTCTTTATTTGCAGAAGAGAGTTCCGCTGATTCATTTTGATTTTCGTCTTTATCAGCGGAGGTTTCATCTGATCCACAACCCGTAAAAATAAGAACAGCAACCATTATTATTAAAGAGAACAACCAAAATTTTTTCATCGATTTCCTCCTTTTATTTTTTCATGGACAATCATAACAGGAATGTATGTTAAAAATAGGAAATAATGGAGAAATAACTATGATTTTCCAAAATATGTATATATGAAGGCGAAGACACCATTTTTTATTAAGGAATTCTGTTTTACGGGTGATTTTCCGTAAAAAGTGTGTATGCAAAAAAGGGAAAACACACATATAGAAAATTTGTTTCTGTTTTAAAATCGTTGAAAAAGAGATGTATGAACTGAAATAATACGGAAAATGTGAGATAATTGATTATTGCATAAGGATGCGGAAAGGCAGGGTTCAGGATGATCGTTCTTAAATCACAAAGAGAGATTGAAAAAATGCATGAGGCCGGAAAGGTGTTGGCCTCTGTTCATAAAGAATTGGCAAAATTAATTCGTCCCGGTATTACGACTTGGGAGATTGAGGAGTTTGTGGATGATTATTTGAAAAAGCATGGCGCAACTCCCGAGCAGAAGGGATATAAAGGATACGAATATACCACTTGTGCCAGTATCAATGATGAGATTTGCCACGGTTTTCCCCGAAAAAAACCTCTCAAGGAAGGAGATATTGTCACCATCGATATGGTTGTTAATTTAGACGGTGCTTTAGCCGATTCGGCATGGACATATGCCGTGGGCAAAGTATCTGAAGAAAATGCCCGTCTGATGGAGGTGACTAAGGAAGCCCTGTATAAAGGGATTGAACAGGCTGTCGTTGGCAATCGCATCGGCGACATCGGTCATGCTATTCAAACATATGTGGAAGGAGAAGGATTCTCTGTAGTCCGTGATTTTATCGGGCACGGCATCGGTTCCACCATTCATGAAAAACCGGATGTTCCCCATTTTGGGCTTCCGGGTAAAGGTCCCAGGATTAAAGAAGGGATGGTATTTACCATTGAACCGATGGTCAATGCGGGAACATACCACTCAAAAATGGACGGCAACGGCTGGACTGCCCGGACGGTTGATGGAAAAAATTCCGCCCAATATGAGCACACCATCGCAATTACAAAGGACGGCCCGATGATTTTGACCAGTCAGGAGGATATTTAATCAGCCGGCAATTTCCGGTTGTATTTACTGCTTGAAACAAAGAAACAAGCAGCGGGG
>JANWJP010000023.1 GCA_025451895.1 Robertmurraya sp. | reverse complement strand
GTACGCATTAAACATGTTGTAACTTGGGATCTAACATGGAATATTAGGTCCCGAACAGTCCGATTTTTAAATAAAACGGGCTTTAAAAAGTCAAATTGGATCCCGTAGGCATTAAACATGTTGTAACTTGGGATCTAACATGGAATATTAGGTCCCGGACAATCCGATTTTTAAATAAAACGGGCTCTAAAAGTCACAGTCCAACTTTATAATTAAAGGAGCCCCAAAAAGTGATTTTGAGTCCCGTTTTGGAATTTTACCTTTTAAATGGGTTGTATCATGTAATGTCGGCTCTTGCTCTGTCGCGTTTTTAATAAAATAAGCAATAAGCCAACGCCCAACAAACATCCCTTTGCTCCAGATATTGTTTTATGCAGATCACCCCCCTCAAAATTTGCTCCATGTCGCGTTTTCATGTATGTACCCGGTCAAGAACTGTTGTTTTGAATAATGTTCTCCCTCCCGGGGCTTCTCTTTAGAAACGGGAGATGCAGCAGTATTTCATATAGGGGCCGGCGTATTTCTGTTTTTAATGAAGTAATTGTTTTCTTTGGGACGGCTAATGGAATAAATAGCAGTCTTTTCGGAAAAAATGAAGATTATGCGAACAAATTAATAGCGTTGATTTATAAAGGGTGATATACTTACCATAGTATTTTATAAAGGGCAAAGGCAGTTTCGCACAGGACAGTGATGAGAAATTTTGCCTGCCTATGAAAGAACTGTCATCATCTATCCATGTCTTTGCCGAATATGTTTTTAGGAGGAAATTGAAAATGGCTATTCAACATGCGACTGATCAAACTTTCGATTCTTTAACAAAATCAGGGGTTGTTCTGGTGGACTTTTGGGCTCCATGGTGCGGACCCTGCAGAATGATTGCGCCGGTTCTTGAAGAATTGGATGCAGAATTAGGCGACAAAGTCAGCATTGTAAAAATCGATGTTGACGAAAACCAAGAATCTGCTGCAAAATTTGGAGTTATGAGCATCCCTACATTGATCATTTTTAAAGATGGAGAAGTTATCGACAAAGTTATCGGTTTCCAACCTAAAGAAGCACTTGCTGCCCGTTTGCAAAACCATATTTAATGATGAAAACCTCCCAATGTCCAATGGGAGGTTTTCTTTTGATCTCCGCGTTAAAACATAAAACATATTCCCGGTACAGCTTGTAACAAAGGTATCCTATTTCTCCTGCGGGAAAATGTTTTCCGTTTATTTTTCACGGCATTGCTGCAGAAAACGGGTTAATGCATTGTTTCAGTTTAAAAATATATATTGGGTGAATAGTTCATTTGATATAATAAAAAGTTGAAATGCTCCGCGGATTTTTAATGTTTCAAAAGCTGCCGCGTTTAAATACAGATCATACATCGGGGGAGGTGGAGCAGCTGTGAATGAAACGATAAAAGCTAAATTAGCATTGCTTCCGGACCAGCCGGGTTGTTATTTAATGAAGGATCGGCAGGGAACAATTATTTATGTCGGCAAGGCGAAAATTCTCAAAAACCGGGTCCGGTCTTATTTTACCGGTTCCCATGATTTGAAAACTGAGCGTCTGGTCAGTGAAATCGCCGATTTTGAGTATATTGTTACATCCTCAAATCTCGAGGCTCTCATCCTTGAATTAAATTTGATTAAAAAACATGACCCCAAATACAATGTCATGTTAAAAGATGATAAAACCTATCCTTATATTAAATTGACGGCTGAAAGACATCCGCGTTTGATTACCACCAGGAAGGTGAAAAAGGATAAGGGTAGATATTTTGGACCTTATCCGAATGTGGGAGCGGCAAATGAGACAAAAAGACTTCTCGACAGAATGTATCCGCTGCGAAAATGCTCGACGCTTCCCGACCGTGTCTGCCTGTACTATCACCTCGGTCAATGTCTTGCCCCATGTGTCAATGAAGTCAGTGAAGAAACATATCGAAAAATGACGGAAGAAATCACCCGGTTTTTGAATGGCGGTTATGAAGAGGTCAAAAAAGAATTGACCGTGAAGATGCATGCTGCTGCGGAAGAATTGGATTTTGAAAGAGCCAGGGAATTCCGTGATAGGATTGCCCATATCGAAGCTACCATGGAAAAACAAAAAATGACATCCACTGATTTTACTGACCGGGATGTGTTTGGTTATGCGGTCGATAAAGGATGGATGTGTGTCCAGGTGTTCTTTATCAGGCACGGAAAATTGATTGAAAGGGATGTCTCCATATTCCCGGTTTACAATGAACCGGAGGAGGAGTTCCTCACTTATTTGGGCCGCTTTTACGATCAGGATAATCATTTCAAACCGAAAGAGATCCTGCTGCCGAAAAATGCTGACGAAAAAATTGCTGAACAGCTTCTCGGTGTGAAGGTATTGAAACCGCAAAGGGGACAAAAACGGGAATTGGTGACCCTTGCCAACAAAAATGCTTCCATTGCTTTGAAGGAGAAATTTGCATTACTTGAAAGGGATGAAGACCGGACTATAAAAGCGGTCGAAAGACTTGGAGAGATTTTGGGAATATACACTCCCCATCGTATTGAAGCGTTTGATAACTCCAACATTCAGGGAACGGACCCGGTCTCGGCCATGGTCGTATTTATTGATGGAAAACCTTCAAAAAAAGATTATCGCAAATATAAGATAAAAACAGTGCAAGGCCCCGATGATTATGAGTCGATGAGGGAAGTTACAAGAAGACGATATTCCCGGGCCCTGAAGGAAGGGACTCCGCTTCCTGACTTAATTATGATTGACGGCGGAAAAGGACAAGTTGAGGCTGTCCGTGATGTGCTTGAAAATGAATTGGGTCTGGATATTCCTGTTTCAGGGCTGGTAAAGGATGACAAGCATAATACTTCGCAGCTTTTATACGGGAATCCTTTAGAAATTGTTCCTTTATCAAGGAAGAGTCAGGAATTCTACCTTTTGCAGCGCATTCAGGATGAAGTTCACCGTTTTGCAATTACGTTTCATCGTCAGGTTCGTAAAAAAACCGCCTTCCAATCCATATTGGATGACGTTCCGGGAATTGGTGATAAGCGAAAAAGAAATCTTCTTAAACATTTCGGGTCTGTTAAGAAAATGAAGGAGGCTTCGGTGGAAGAGTTGCAGGCAGCCGGATTGCCAAAAAATGTCGCCGGGGTCCTGTATGAGAAATTGCGGGAATAACATTGTTTACTAAAAATACCCATGCTATAATAATAGAAATTTCATATGTAAACACTGTTTGATAGAGGTGCGGGTACCATCAGTAAAGGTCCGGAGAAGAATGAGATTCGAAGAAGGGCTTTGAAAGGGGTGGCCGCCGAAGTGGTGAAGTACTCATTGCCTTCATTGCTGGGCCTGCATTTAAGAGATGCAGGACTGTCAGGATCAGGGATGATTCTGGAGAGCTATCTCACTCATGTGCCGGTATATTTTGCAGGGGATGTAAACACAGAGTAATGGGATAGTACTTCCATTACTCTTTTTTATTATGTCATTTTTTTTACAAGTCTGGCGTTAAGGATTCTGAAGCGGAGTCCATCATTCTGATGACGGACATTTTGCAGCCGGGGGTCGAAATTTTACTGCCAGTTTTTGTCGGCTGCAAAGAGTCATCAATGATGCAGGAAACAGGTATTGCATCATGTGCAATGAACTTATCTTATGGAAAAGGCTTCTATTGATGAAAGCCTTTTTGCAAAAAAGAAAGGAAGATAAACATGTCATTAACTGTGCTGAAATTTGGAGGAACTTCTGTCGGAACGGCAGAGAAAATTTTACATGCAGCCAAACGTGTGATTGAAGAAAAGAAAAAAGGCAATGATTGTGTCGTTGTTGTTTCTGCGATGGGAAAAACAACAGATCAGCTTCTGGATCTTGCAGAAGAAATCAGCCCCAAACCTGATAAACGCGAATTGGATATGCTGTTAACAACCGGTGAGCAAATAACGATTGCGCTCTTTTCGATGGCATTGCAGCAGGAAGGATATACAGCAGTTTCTTTGACAGGCTGGCAGGCGGGAATTCAAACAGAAGCTATATTCGGTAACGCCCGAATAACGAAGATTAATACAAAAAGGATCGAAAATGAGCTTTCAAATGGCAAAATAGTTGTTGTCGCCGGGTTCCAGGGAATTACCGAAACCGGTGAAATATCCACTCTCGGACGGGGCGGTTCCGATACGACTGCGGTTGCTTTGGCAGCTGCATTAAACGCGGAAAAATGTCAAATTTTCACTGATGTGACAGGGGTCTTTACATCAGATCCACGTTATATTAAAGATGCCAGAAAGTTGTCCGGACTGACTTATGATGAAATGCTCGAATTTGCTAATCTGGGGGCCGGAGTCATTCATCCGCGCGCCGTGGAATTTGCGAAAAATTACCGGATTCCTCTTGAAATACGCTCAAGTATTGAACAGGAGGAAGGAACAATTATCGGGGAGGAAAACAAAATGGAAGAAAATCTAATAGTCCGCGGAGTAGCCTTTGAAGATGATATTACTAAAGTTACCGTTCTTGGTTTGCCGAATTCATATACAAGCTTGTCGACCATTTTTACAACATTGGCACGTCATAATATTAACGTGGATATTATTATCCAAAGTACAACGGAGGAGAATATAGCAAATCTTTCTTTTTCGATAAAAACCGGTGACCTTGAGGATACATATGCGGCACTGGAAAATAATAAAACAGCATTAAATTATGACAGTATCCAATTTGAATCCGGTTTGGCCAAAGTCTCCATTGTCGGTTCCGGAATGATTTCCAACCCCGGTGTGGCAGCACAGATGTTTGAAGCTCTGGCGACTGACCAAATTCCGATCAAAATGGTAAGTACCTCGGAAATAAAAGTTTCCGCCGTTGTTCCTGCAGGGGCCATGCTTACTGCAGCAGAGATTTTGCACAGGGCATTTAAGCTTGGAAAAGTAGAGCACCCGTCCGCATAACCCTGTTTACCGGCAATATTCATGCGATAAATGCAAACAATTCCAGTTTCTGTAAAAAGTTGCGCGAAATGGATGATTTTTCTGTCAACACGAAAAACTGCTTGATCAATTAAAATGCCCGGAATTTAAGAAATGTCATTTGCGTTCACAGAGAAAAGCAAAAAAAGCTGTCCTTGAAGGGAAACCCCTTATGGACAGCTTTGATTGAATAATTGTATATTTGCCGGTGAACCGCAATGTCTTAGAATTGTCCCTTCCTGAAAACAATCCGGCCCGCTATTTGCTTCCGTCCTATTCAATAGTATCTTTGTTGTCCCATTTAATTGTAAAAACAACTTTACCTGACAGTTTTTTCGGATGTTCATACGCCTCTGCAATTACTTTCTTTTGAAATTGAACTTGTTGGGCGAGAAATCCGGCTTCAATTTGAAAAGAAGAATAGTCGCTTTTCTTAAGTCTGTCTTTGATTATTGGACTTTTCAGTTCAACCTCCATTTCATGTTTTGATTCCCGCTTTACTGTCAAATGTCCCCATCCTGCTTTGGTGAAAAAATTCACTATCTCATCCATGCTTTCGAGAGGATATTTTCTTGCCAGGTTTTTTCCTGCCCAGTATAAAATGTGTGAGGATTCTTTCCCGAGAATGCTTGGCAGTAATTCCTCCCTGATTAATTCATAACCAAACACAGGAACAGCTTTTGATAAGTCAAGAGTCAATTCGGTATTTTTCGTTTCTGCAGTCAATGATCTCCCCTCTTTCTATGATTCTATTATATACAAGTTATTGAATTTTAATCATGAATTTTTTTGGATGACATATTTGTGAATAATAGTAAAAAACTGTTACAAAAAAACATAAATATGGGCTAAATCCCCTGAAGTTTTAAAAATTTGACATATCATTTTTGCCGGAAATGAGGGATTATATATATGTACATCATTTTATAAAAGTAAAATTGTGTAATCGGCTTCTTGACGCCCTGTTTGGTAGACGTTAAAATAGATTTGTCACAGAATTGTAAAAACTGTCGAACAATTTCAAAAGTGAGCGGATCAATATCCTAACAGGGGGAAAGAGGCTGCTTACATGGTCCAAAAATTTTTAAGGGGGTAAAATTATGGCGGCAAATCGAGAGTTTTTTAACAGAAAACTTCATTCGTTGCTGGGAGTAATTCCGGTTGGTGCTTTTCTTTTTGTGCATTTAACTGTAAACTTCCAGGCTACGAAAGGGGAAGACGCCTATAATAAAGCATCTGAATTTATGGGCAATCTTCCTTATCTATTATTCTTGGAAATATTTCTTATTTTCCTGCCTTTATTGTTCCATGCAATCTACGGAATCTATGTGGCATTCACTGCCAAAAATAATGTAACCCAATATTCCTGGTTCCGTAACTGGATGTTCCTTTTACAGCGTTTGACAGGAATCATCACTTTGGTTTATGTTGCATGGCATGTATGGAACACAACCATTCAGGCGAAATTCTTCAATGCTGAAGTGAATTTCGATATGATGGCGAATATTGTGGATAATCCTGTGACACTTGGATTATATATCGTTGGTATTGTATCAGCTGTGTTCCACTTAGCAAACGGCTTATGGTCATTCTGTGTAAGCTGGGGACTGACCATTACACCAAAATCCCAGCGTGTGTTCACATGGATCACAATGGCGATTTTTGTAGCCCTGTCATATGTTGGCGTTACAGCTATTCTTGCTTTTGCGTAATCTGGTAATTTGAGAGAATCGCACTATTAGAATATTATTTTTTTTACGGAATTGGAAAAGAAGGAGTGAGTCGCAAGTGGGTAAAGGAAAAGTTATCGTAGTCGGCGGCGGTTTGGCCGGCTTAATGGCAACAATGAAAATTGCAGAATCAGGTTCACCGGTAGAACTGTTTTCATTAGTTCCAGTTAAACGTTCTCACTCTGTTTGTGCCCAGGGTGGTATTAATGGAGCTGTAAATACGAAAGGAGAAGGGGATTCTCCCTGGATCCACTTTGACGATACAATTTATGGCGGAGACTTTCTCGCCAACCAGGGCCCTGTTAAGGCGATGTGTGAGGCTGCACCGGGTATTATTCACTTATTTGACCGCATGGGAGTAATGTTTAACCGTACTCCTGAAGGTTTGCTTGACTTCCGTCGTTTCGGAGGTACTCAGCATCACCGCACGGCTTTTGCCGGCGCAACTACAGGACAACAATTGCTTTATGCGTTGGACGAGCAGGTGCGCCGTTATGAAGTAGCCGGGCTTGTTACAAAATATGAAGGCTGGGAGTTCCTGGGAGTTGTCCTTGACGACGAAGGAGTATGCCGCGGAGTTGTTGCACAAGACTTGAAATCGATGGAAATTAAAGCATTTCCGTCTGATGCGGTTATTATGGCAACAGGTGGCCCCGGAATTATCTTCGGAAAGTCTACTAACTCCATGATTAACACAGGTTCTGCAGCATCTATTGTGTATCAGCAAGGTGCTTATTATGCAAACGGAGAATTTATTCAAATTCACCCGACAGCCATCCCCGGGGATGACAAACTTCGCCTCATGAGTGAATCAGCACGCGGTGAAGGCGGACGGGTTTGGACATATAAAGACGGAAAACCATGGTACTTCCTTGAAGAAAAATATCCGGCTTACGGAAACCTTGTGCCAAGGGATATTGCCACACGTGAGATTTTTGATGTGTGCGTAAATCAAAAACTCGGTATTAACGGCGAAAACATGGTTTATCTTGACCTTTCCCATAAAGATCCGCGCGAACTTGATATTAAGCTTGGCGGTATTATTGAAATTTATGAGAAGTTTACCGGCGATGACCCGCGCAAAGTACCGATGAAAATCTTCCCTGCTGTACACTATTCCATGGGCGGATTGTGGGTAGACGAAGGTCAAATGACAAATATTCCGGGCTTGTTTGCTGCCGGTGAATGTGATTATTCTCAGCACGGTGCAAACCGTTTGGGAGCTAACTCCTTATTATCTGCTATTTACGGCGGAATGGTTGCCGGACCAAACGCTTTGAAATATATTAACGGACTTAAGAAAAGTGTTGATTCTATTTCTTCTTCGTTGTTTGACAGCTATGTTAAGCGTGAACAAGAAGAATGGGATAAAGTTCTGGCTATGGATGGAAATGAAAACGCATATCTGCTTCACCAGGAGCTTGGCGAATGGATGACAAACAATGTTACCGTTGTCCGCTATAATGATAAGCTTCTTGAAACAGATGCAAAGATCCAAGAGCTTTTGGAACGCTATGAAAATATTAATATCAACGATACAGCCAAATGGAGCAACCAGGGTGCGTCCTTTACCCGTCAGTTAAAGAATATGCTTCAGCTGGCACGTGTAATCACTTTGGGTGCTTATCACCGTGATGAAAGCCGCGGTGCTCACTATAAGCCTGAATTCCCTGAAAGAGATGATGAGAACTTCCTTAAGACAACCATGGCTAAATTCGTTGATGAAAAATCTGCTCCTGCCTTCCATTATGAAGACGTGGATATTTCTTACATTAAGCCGCGTAAGCGTGACTATACGAAGAAGAAGGAGGAGAATCAATAATGGCTGAGAAGAAAACCATCCGGTTCATCATTACGAGACAGGATAATCCAAACTCCGCACCTTATAAAGAAGAGTTTGATATTCCATATCGTCCGAACTTGAATGTGATTGCCGCTCTCATGGAAATTCGCCGTAATCCTGTGACTGCAGACGGAAAGAAAACCACTCCGGTAGCATGGGAAATGAACTGCCTTGAGGAAGTTTGCGGTGCCTGTTCAATGGTTATTAACGGAAAACCGCGCCAATCTTGTTCGGCAATCGTTGATCAGCTTGAACAGCCAATTCGATTGGAGCCGATGAAAACATTCCCGGTAGTCCGTGACTTGATCGTGGACAGAAGCCGGATGTTCGATGCCTTGAAAAAGGTTAAGGCTTGGATTCCAATTGACGGTTCTTATGATTTGGGTCCCGGACCCCGCATGCCTGAGGTAAAACGCCAATGGGCTTATGAATTGGCAAAATGTATGACTTGCGGATGCTGTCTTGAGGCATGTCCGAACGTGAATGACAGATCAGGATTTATCGGTCCTGCACCGCTTTCACAAGTACGTTTATTCAATGCCCATCCAACGGGAGCTATGCATAAAGCTGAACGTTTACAAACAATTATGGGTGATGGCGGACTTGCCAACTGCGGAAACTCACAAAACTGTGTGCAAGTTTGTCCGAAAGGTATTCCGCTTACCACTTCCATCGCTGCATTGAACAGAGATACAACCATTCAATCATTTAAGAATTTCTTCGGCAGTGATAAAGTATAAGATGCAAAAAAGTCCTCTTTTTTCAAAAAAGAGGGCTTTTTTACTTTTTTAATCGGCTGTAACCCGGATTTTAAAAATTTGTTTTGAGGAGATATTGTTATTTATTTTATGTTTATCGTTCTTCCCTGTTGCCTCCTTCTCAGCCGGAACGCATGTAAGGACTCCCGGCCTGTACTCCGCATTTATTGTGTTTCCTTTGCTCCAACGATCTTCCGCATCCGCACATTTTTGGTAAGAAAAGGCATCTCTTTTGAAATGTTGTCACTTCAATACTTTTCTTCACATATGATATCGTGACTAAATATATACCCATCCCGCTGTTCAAAGCTGGCGAAGGCAAGGAGGGTTACTATACTTGAAGGAGAATGAATATACTCACAAGCCGTTACTCACCAAACGTGAAAGAGAAGTATTCGAACTGTTAGTACAAGATAAAACAACAAAGGAAATCGCTAGTGAATTATTTATCAGCGAAAAAACGGTTCGGAATCATATTTCAAACGCTATGCAAAAATTGGGGGTTAAGGGGCGTTCACAAGCAGTTGTAGAACTCCTTCGCATGGGGGAACTAGAACTATAAATGAGGCCGGTTATCCTTATGGGATACCGGTTTTGTTTATCACAACCGGGGCCGAGCCAAATATAACGTCTGTTAAATGGTTGCAACAGAGAAAAAAATTGGGGAGGCGGGAGCCTTTCTGAAGGAGAAATTGTTTTCAGAAAGGCCCCTTTTTTGTTGTCATAAATCAGGAATTATTTGTCAAGAAATATCCGGAAAATAGTTCCTTTTCTCCGGCTGCCAGAGTTGTCATGAATCAATGAGATGAATATGCAGAACAGCAGTAAAAATGCGTTTTTAACTATTTTCAAGTTTTTTAAAGTGAAAATGAAAATTTCTAAATATTGACAATTTACTTTCCGTCATGTATCTTTGTTTTAAACGTATTACATTAATTTAACAAACGTAATTTTCACGGCACATGAAAAGAAATTATGTTGTTAATTAATGAATTACGTTATTTTTTTATTATTTTTGAGGAGGCGAACGGATGATATTACATGAAATTGAAACGGCCAGCAGGGAAGAGATTGAACAGATTCAAACGGAGAGATTAATTGAAACTGTTGAAAGGGCTTACCGGAATGTTCCTTTTTATGAAATGCGTTTTCATGAAAATGGAATAACACCGGCAGATATTAAAAGTATTGGGGATATTACAAAGCTTCCATTTATGAGAAAGCAGGATTTGCGGGATCATTATCCTTTTGGATTATTTGCAGTTGGACTTGACAAACTGGTCAGAATTCATGGATCATCCGGGACAAGCGGCAAACCTACTGTAGTCGGTTATACAAGAAATGATATTAAGAACTGGAGCGAAATTGTCGCCAGAGCAATTTATCTCGGAGGGGGAAGGCCCGGACAAGTGTTACATAATGCATATGGTTACGGACTATTTACCGGCGGCCTGGGACTTCACTTCGGAGCTGAGTTGCTGGGGATGGTGACAGTTCCGGTTTCAGGCGGAAATACGGAAAGACAGATTACGATGATTGAAGACTTCAAACCGACTGTGATCTGCGGTACCCCGTCCTATGTATTAACCATTGCAGAGCTTATGGAGGAAATGGGGAAAAATCCCCGTGAAACCAGTTTAAAATACGGAATTTTCGGTGCAGAGCCTTGGTCCGAAGAGATGAGAAACACACTTGAGGAAAAGATAGGTATTAAAGCCTGTGATATTTACGGTTTGAGTGAAGTAATGGGACCGGGAGTGGCCATGGAATGCAGTGAAGCACAGGACGGACTTCACGTGGCCGAGGATCATTTTATTATTGAAGTGATTGATCCGGAGACGTTGGAACCTGTTCCGGAAGGGCAGGCGGGAGAACTTGTTTTTACAAGCTTGACAAAGGAAGCATTTCCTGTTATCCGTTACCGGACAGGGGATATAGCCTCAGTCACAAAAGAACGATGTTCATGCGGCAGGACAACGGCACGGATGTCCCGCGTCAAAGGCAGAATTGACGATATGATTATCATTCGCGGGGTAAATGTATTTCCGTCAGAAATAGAGCATTATTTGCTGCAGGTAAAAGAACTCGCCCCTCATTATCAGGTTCACCTCTTAAAGAAGGGTTATTTGGATGTGGCAGAATTAAATGTGGAGGTAACTGAAGGATTTTATCAAGGAATTGGCAACGATATGAATCATGAAAAAATTGGACTTCTTAAAAAATACCTTGTCACGATGATGAAGAATAAATGTCTCGTATCGATGGAGGTGAAAATTCATCCGCCAAAAACGATTCAACGCTCGCAAGGAAAGGCTATTCGCATAGTGGATAAAAGAAGTGCAGCAATAAAAATCTGAAAATTCAGAAAAATACTTGCAATTTATATGACGCAAGATTATAATAGCGTTAAAAATATGTCATATAAAAAAGGGAAGGTGGATAGTATGGCGATAAGTGTAAGAGATGCTGAGAAGGTGAAGTACAGGGAGTTTATGGAAAGGATTGAAGCGGGGGAGAAAATTGAAGCAGATGACTGGATGCCGGATGAATACCGTCAGACATTAATTAAGCTGATTTCCATGCATGGGATCAGTGAAATTATGGGAGCATTGCCGGAAAAAGAATGGACCCCGAAAGCACCTACTTTATACAGAAAGCTTGCCATTATGGCCAAGGTACAGGATGAAGTGGGTCACGGCCAGCTCCTTTTGAGAGTTGCCGAAGATTTGATTAAACCTTACGGAAAAACTCGTGAAGATCTTATTCAGGATTTATTTTCCGGCAAACTCAAATTCCACAACGTATTCCACTGGAAAACAAAATCATGGGCAGATGCCGGACTGATCGGCTGGCTTGTTGATGGAGCAGCAATTATTACTCAAACGAACATGCTGGATGCCTCCTATGCACCTTATGCAAGGGCATTAAAACGAATTGCAGCTGAGGAAGTATTCCATGCTCAACACGGTGAGGCGATTGCCGTGGCATTGGCAAAGGGAACAGAACAGCAAAAACAAATGATGCAAGATGCACTGAACCGCTGGTGGCCTGCGCTAATGATGTTTTTCGGACCGCCTACAGCCGAAACAACAGGTTCATCCAAACAGGAAATCACCATCAAATATAAGATTAGAAAAAATACAAACGAAGATTTGCGGCAATTCTACCTGACTAAATATGTGCCGCGCATTCAGGGAATCGGATTAACCATTCCGGATGAAACTCTCCGTTATGATGAAGAGAAAAAAGAATGGATTTACCGTCAGCCTGATTGGAATGAATTTTTGAAAATTATCCGCAACGAAGGGCCTATGTCACAAGAAAGGCTGCGGATTAGAAAATTATCATATGAAAATAATGCCTGGGTGCGTGAAGCCCTCGGTCTCAATACGGCAGTAAATGTATAAAGGAATGGGAGGATTGAACATGGGAGAAAAAGTACCTTTTTACGAAGAATTTGTAGTTTTTAGCAGGAAAACACCTGTTTCACCTTGTCAGGAACAATTTACATTGCTTGCTCCGAATCATGAAATTGCTTTAGTTATGGCACAGGAAAATTTTATGCGCCGGGAAAAGGTATGTGATATTTGGGTTGTGAAACGTTCCGATATCAGAGCAATGACTCCTGAAGAACGCAAGACATTGGAAAGGGTCGATAACAAAGATTACCGGACTACAAAGGGTTACGGTTATCTTGTGCGAATTTGGCGCGAAATTGATCAAGGCATGCTTGATGAGAAAGAAATTCTGTCATGGAGTAAGGGGCGTGTTAAATAATGAACCGGGAATATAAAGAAGCAGTTGTTGAATTGTTGTACCAGTTGGCGGATGATGATTTGCTTGTTTCTTACCGAGGATCGGAATGGCTCGGACTTGTTCCCCATATTGAAGAGGACGTGGCTTATTCATCAATTACACAAAATACTATGGGACATGCGGCGATTTATTACGGTATTCTTGAAGAACTGGGTGAAGGAAAGGTGGATGATCTTGCCCAGCTCCGTCCGGCAAATGAACGAAAAAATGCAATTATTTTAGAAGAAAAGAACGGCCAGGGGCATTGGCTGTATGAAGAGCCGCGCTATGATTGGGCGTTTACCGTTGTCCGCAACTATTTTTACGAAGCCATCAAGAAAAAGAAAATTGATTCATTGAAACAATCAACCTATGAACCTTTGGTGCAAACAGCCATCAAAATTGATACGGAAGCACGATATCATTTAATGCACTGGCAAACCTGGTTTGAACAGCTCATCCGGGCCGGCGGCGAAGCTGAAGAAAGGATGAAAGCGGCAATTGAAAAAGTGTGGAAGGATATCGGCGGAGTTCTTTCGCTTGGACCTAATGAAGAAAAAATTGTTTCCGCCGGAATTATTGAAAGCGAAGCAGTGTTGAAGGAGCGCTTTCTTGCCGATATGAAAGAAAAGTTTGCCGAACTTGGCCTTGAGTTCCCAGGTGAACCCGGAATGGAACGGGGGGACGGCAGAGCGGGCGTTCATACGGAAGATTTGGAGGAGGCCATCGCGACTCTTTCAGAAGTGTATGCTCTTGATCCCGCTGTTCCCTGGTAAGAGTCTTTTCCCGGGAAATTTTCACAAAAAACAGGTCTGTTTAAGATAAATAGTCTGAATTTTCAAAAAAGAGGGGAGGGTTGAAGATGACGATGGCAAAAATGAGTTTGGAATCGGTTGTGAGACAACAATTGGAAACAGTTTGTGACCCGGAAATTTTTACGGTAAGCATCTTAGACTTGGGGATGGTTGAGAATATTTCCGTCCGCGAAGGAACCGTCACAGTGGAACTCCTGCCGACATTTCTGGGCTGTCCGGCTTTGGGGATTATCAAAGAAAATGTCATCGATGCAATCAGACAATTGGAAGAGGTCAAAGAAGTCGAAGTCAATTATATAAAATCCCCGCCTTGGACAACTGACCGGATCACGGAAAAGGGGAGACAGGGGCTGAAGGAGTTCGGTATCGCGCCTCCTCCGGCCAAACTTGAAGATGACGGCACATGGGAGGTTTCCTGTCCCTATTGCGGGTCAAAGCAGAGCAGAGTCGAGAATATTTTCGGTCCTTCTGCCTGCCGGAGCATTCTTTATTGCAAACAATGCAAAAATCCTTTTGAAGCGATGAAGCCGATTTCTACCATGTAATGAGTTTTGTTTGTATACAAAAAGGGCAGTGTGCATTTTCCAAAAAGGCCGCATCTGCCCTTTACATAACCAATATAAAAAATTAACCAGTTGGAGGGAATTTTATGATTAAATTAATCGCTCTATATAAACAGCCGGAAGACCGGGAAAAGTTTGATGAACATTATTATTCCACACATGTGCCAATCACTGAAAAGATACCCGGTCTCATTAAAATGGAGGTAACTAACATTATCGGCAACGGAATGGGCGGGAAAAGCGATTATTACTTAATGTGTGAAATGTACTATGAAAACATGGATGCTTTTAAAACAGCAATGAAAACACCGGAGGCAAAAGCGTCAGCCAAAGATTTAATGTCATTTGCGGACGGACTGGTCACATTAATGATAGGTGAGGAAAAGAATGACTGAGTACCGCTTTATTGTCGTTAATACTGACGGTGAAATCGGCTTTATTACTTTGAACCGACCTGAAGTATTGAACGCTTTAAACCGGACCATGGTGACGGAAATTGTTACGGCTATGGAGGAGTTTGACCGGAATAACAATATTAAAGCGATCGTTCTTTCCGGTTCCGGCCGGGCTTTTGCTGCTGGGGCAGATATAAACGAGATGGCGGATGATGATCCTATTCGTCTCGAGCTTTTGAATCAGTTCCATTTTTGGGACAGGATGGGGGCCATAAAAAAACCGGTTATCGGAGCCGTCCATGGTTTTGCTCTGGGAGGCGGTTTTGAACTTGCTCTCTGTTGTGATTTGTTATTTGCCGCAGAGAATGCGAACTTCGGATTTCCGGAAATCAGCCTCGGTGTGATGCCCGGAGCAGGGGGAACGCAGCGTTTGACCAAGCTGATGGGGAAAACAAAAGCCCTTGAATGGTTATGGCTTGGCGAGCCTATGTCCGCCAAGGAAGCGCTGCAATATGGCGTAGTAAACCGTTTGGTGGCACCTGAAGTGCTCATGGAGGAAACAACGAGATTTGCAAGAAAGCTTGCCAAAAAAGCTCCTTTGTCCCTTCGCCTCATTAAGGAATCGGTTTTGAAAGCAGTCGATGTCCCGTTGCTTGAAGGGATGCAATTTGAAAGAAAGAATTTTTATCTGTTGTTTGCTTCCCGTGATCAAAAGGAAGGAATGAATGCATTTATTGAGAAGAGACAGGCCAATTTTGAAGGGAGGTAGACGGGGATGTTTGAAACGATAAAATTCGATGTTAACGATCAGGTGGCCTGGTTAATGTTAAACCGCCCTGATAAGTTGAATGCTTTTACCGAACAAATGAATAAAGAAATTACTGAAGCTCTAAAAAATGCGGCAAGAGATCCGGAGATTCGATGCATCGTCATTACCGGTGAAGGCAGGGCATTTTGTGCCGGGGAAGATCTCGGCGGAATCGGCGAGGAAACAAATCATGGGGAAATCTTAAGGAAACGCTATAATCCCATGGTAAAACAGTTGGCAGAAATCGAAAAACCCGTCATTGCGGCTGTAAACGGCGTGGCAGCGGGAGCGGGGATGAGTCTTGCCCTTGCTTGCGATTTTCGTCTGGCATCTGAGAAAGCCAGTTTTGTAGAAGCGTTTATTCATATTGGCCTTATTCCTGATTCGGGGAATCTGTATTATTTGCCCCGCCTTGTGGGACAAGCAAAAGCCTTGGAATTGGCGATTTTAGGAGAAAAGATTTCCGCCGAAGAAGCAAAAAACATCGGGCTTGTTACGAAGGTGATCACGGAAGAAGATTGGCAAACGGAAGTGACGGCTTTTGCAAAAAAATTAGCTCAAATGCCGACGAAAGCCATCGGACTTATTAAACGTTATCTGAATGAAGGATGGAAGCTGACCCTTGATGAAATGCTTGAAAAAGAAGCAAACGGACAGCGGGTTGCCGGCTTGACCAATGACCATAAGGAAGGGGTTGCAGCCTTTTTGGGAAAACGCCGTCCTGTATTTACCGGAAACTAAGAAGGGAAGTGTTGGAAATGTCTGTAACAAAAGAGAAAAAATTGGAACCATTGGCTATAAAAAGAGATTATTATCAAATGATTATTGACGGAGAACGGGTTGACGCTCTTTCAAAGGAAACAGAGCCAACCTTTAATCCGGCAACCGGCGAAATCATTGCCCATGTTCCTAAAGCCTCTGTTGAAGACGTTGAAAGAGCTGTCCGGGCTGCACGGAAAGCGTTTGATAATGGAAAGTGGAGAAGATGGCCGGTTGGAAAGCGGGCAAGGGTTTTGAACAAAATTGCCGCGATTATGCGCTCCCGTTTTAATGAATTAGTGGAACTTGAGGTGTTAAACAGCGGAAAGACACTTTCGGCTGCCCAGGGCCAGGTTATGCAGGCCATTGAGGATTTTGAATTTTATGCGGGAGCCATTGTTGGTTTTCGCGGTGAAGTAAACAATATGCCGCAGGGATTTTTAAATTATACTCAAAAAGAGCCTGTCGGAGTGTGCGGACAAATTATTCCGTGGAATTATCCCCTTATGATGGCAGCATGGAAGATTGCGCCGGCTATTGCTGCAGGTTGCTCTGTTGTGTTGAAGCCGGCCGGTCTGACTCCGCTCACGGCTATTGTTTTAACTGAAATTTGTCATGAAGGCGGTGTTCCGCCGGGTGTGGTAAACATCGTAACAGGACCGGGAACAACGGTCGGAGATGAGATTGTTAATCATCCTGATGTGGACAAGGTCGCCTTTACGGGCTCAACACCCGTTGGTAAAGATATTATGGAAAAAGCATCTGCAACATTAAAGCGGGTTACCCTTGAGCTTGGAGGAAAATCCCCGAATATTGTTTTTGATGATGCAGATTTGGATGCTGCCGTTTACGGTTCACTGTTCGGGATTTTTTATAATACCGGCCAGTCATGCGAAGCCCGTTCCAGGTTATATGTTCATGAAAATATTTATGATGAATTTATGGAGAGGTTTGTGGAAAAAACAAAGCAGCTTCGTTTGGGAGATCCTTTTAACAAGGAGACACAAATAGGAGCGATCATCAGCAGGAAGCAACTTGAGGTCATTGACGGCTACGTTAAATCAGCCGTTGAAGATGGGGCAACCATTGTAACCGGCGGACATGAAGTAAAAGTGGAAGGATTTGAAAACGGTTATTGGTATGCACCGACGATTATTACAGATGTGAACCACAGCATGAAAGTGGTCAAAGAGGAAATTTTCGGTCCGGTCGTCGTGGTGATGAAATTTAAAGATGAAAAAGAAGTCATTGAACTGGCCAATGACTCGGAATACGGTCTCGGCTCTGCCGTCTGGACGAAGGACCACGGAAAGGCCACCCGTGTCGCCAATGGAATACAAGCCGGTATTGTGATGGTGAACTGTCCGTTCTCCGCTTTCCCGGGTACTCCTTTTGGCGGCTACAAACAATCAGGGTTCGGCAGAGAATTGTCTGTTGAAGCTCTTGACTTGTATACAGAAACAAAAAGCATTCTTTCCTATTATGGTTCCAAGCCGCTCAATCCGTTGGGCGTGTAATGACGGGCACAGCCGGAATGGTCCGGAAGCGGGATTCCGGTTTCATTTAAATCACATTATAACGGGCACGTTTGTCAAAAGGGTGCCCGTTATTTATTAGAATCAAAGGAAATGATTGTGGTGTTCTGCAAAAAAAAGTGCGGATGTGTGGAGTTTGTTTCGGAAGAGGGAAAGTTATCACCGGTGCCGCATCTGGATAATTTTACCTATTTTTCTGTTCAAACAATCGCCGCTGTCTGTATTTTTCAGAAAAATAATAATCCCGCGGATCATCCCGTATGATAAAGCATTTCAGGAATCATTGCCATTTTAATAAAATTATCGTAAAATTATTGAGAAAATTCAAATAAAAAACATTCAGACCTTTTGTATCAGTTTGTTAGTATGATTTGATTATTCCGAAAAAGATTCTTGCCTGTGTGCCGGGATTTTGAAAAATAAAGGATGAATGGATATGCCAGTATTAAATACACGCTCAATGATTTTTACTTTATACGGAGATTATATTAGCCATTATGGAAATGAAATATGGATTGGGAGTCTTATCAGGCTTCTTGAAGAATTCGGACATAATGAACAGTCTGTCCGGGCAGCCATCTCCAGGATGGGAAAACAGGGTTGGCTGACCTCGGTGAAAAGAGGAAATAAAAGTTACTATTCTCTGACACCAATGGGAGTAGCCAGAATTGAGGAGGCCTCACGACGCATATTTAAATTGCATCCTTCCAAGTGGGATGGTAAATGGAGAATGCTCATGTACACCATTCCTGAGGAAAAACGGAGCATCCGTGACGAACTTCGTAAAGAGCTGATATGGAGCGGCTTTGGCATGCTTTTGAACGGCTGCTGGATTTCTCCGAATGATTTAGAAAAAGAAGTAAACCTTCTAATAGAAAAATATGAAATAAAGCCGTATGTCCATTTTTTTGTTTCCGGGTATAAAGGTCCGAGAGAAAATGAACATCTTGTTAACATATGCTGGAATATCCCTGAAATTAATGCGAGTTATGAGGAGTTCATTAATGAGTACAGCAAAAAGTTCGTTCTCGATAAAAGCAAGATAATGAACGGGCAGATGTCTGATGCGGAATGTTTTGTGGAAAGGACGAAGCTTGTTCATGAGTATCGGAAATTTCTGTTTATTGATCCCGGACTGCCCGAAGAACTCCTGACGGATGAATGGCTTGGCCGCCATGCTGCGGCACTGTTTACAGATTATTATAAAATATTGGCTGAGCCGGCAAACAGATTTTTTGAATCGATTTTTGCAAAGGATAATGAAATAAACCGTAAAGATGAACAGTATGAGGTGTTACAGCACCCGTACATGCCTGAGGCATAAACGAAAAAAACAGCCGGAAATGAATCCGGCTTTTTTTCTCTTCGCAGGAGAGGTCTCTTATTCTTCATTTGGAAAAATCATAACCGTTGAAACAGCATCAGCAGCTCTTTTATCATTTTGTGTTACGGTTGCCTGCAAATAGGCTGTTTTTGTGCCAATTCTTTTGACTGTGGCAGTAACGACTGCTTCTCCGGCTGTGATAGGACGATGAAAGGTCGTCTCCAGATTAATGGAGGCGAATGCGGAGTTTTCCTTCAGGAGAGTTGTTATCGCATAGGACATGGCAATATCTGCCGCCGATGCCGTAAATCCGCCCATTGTGACTCCGTTCCCGTTCAACAGAGATTCATTGATTTTCCAAAGGCATTTGGAAGAACCGTTTTTTGCATGAAGAAGTCGTATATCAATTGCCCGGTCGCAAGGCGGAGGTGAACTAATACCGCGGATAACATCGCGTAAATTTACGAGTTTTTCCATTCCGTATGCCCCTCCTATTTTAGCAAGGAAGCATATTGTTCTCTGTATTCTGCCCCTTTTTTCACGTATGAATCAACTGAATCCTTCAATAATTCGAAATCTTTTTCTGTTAATTCTCTTACCACTTTTCCCGGAGAACCGACAACAAGACTTCTTGGCGGAATCTTTTTTCCTGCCGGTATTAAAGTATTGGCGCCGATGATGGAATATTCGCCGATTTCCGCGCCGTCTAAAAGAGTGGCCCCCATTCCAATCAGAGCTCCTTTTCTTACTGTACAACCGTGAAGAATCACATTATGGCCGACAGTGACATCATCTTCTATCACCAGGGGGTGATCTTCATAAAGATGGCATGTTGAATTATCCTGGATACTGCATCTTTCTCCGATTTTAATAGGCGCCTCATCTCCTCTTAAAACAGCATTAAACCAGATGCTTGAATTTTTTCCTATAGTAACGTCACCGATTATCTTTGCCCCCGGTGCAATAAACACGGTTTCGTCTATTTGCGGTTTTTTGTCTTTATATGGCAAAATCATTTCCAAAACCCCCTAAATATGGTAATTTATATACAATAGTATTATATCACTTATCAAACGGGGGGCAAAGAAATGAGCAGATTGACAGAGTTATTTCGCATTAAATATCCGATTATTCAAGGCGGTATGGGGAATATCAGTAATGCAAAATTGACATCGGCTGTATCAGAGGCCGGCGGACTGGGAACTATCGGCGCCGGAACCATGAGTCCGGAAGACTTGGAGAATATCGTTTTGCAAACAAAAAGCATGACGCAAAAACCTTTTGCCGTCAATATTGCGATCACTGTAACTCCTTTTTTGGAGGAAATGATCGAATTAGTTATAAAAAGGGAGGTTCCGGTTGTATCGTTATCTGCCGGAGATCCGAGCCCGTTTATAAAAAGATTGAAGGATTCGGGAATCAAGGTCATTACGGTTGTTGGAGCAGTCAGGCATGCACTTAAGGCGGAAGCAGCGGGAACCGATGCTGTTGTCGCGGAAGGCTATGAAGCGGCCGGAATTAATTCAAATTATGAAAGCACAACAATGACGTTAATTCCGCAAATTGCCAGCCGTGTAAAAATACCGGTCATTGCTGCGGGAGGAATTGCTGACGGACGCGGATTGGCTGCTGCCATGCTTTTGGGAGCGAGCGGCGTGCAAATCGGCACACGTTTGATTGCAACAAAGGAAGCACCTTTCAGCGATGCGTATAAGCGCCGGATTTTGGAAGCCTCAGATGTGGATACAGTGATTGTAGGAAGGTCAGTAAACAGGGTCAGAAGGGTTCTGAAAACGAAGTATGCAAAAAAGCTTCTGGAATTGGAAAATAAAGATTTTTCCCTTGAAAAATTCAATGAACTGACTAGTGAAAAGTATCATCGAATCGGAGCTGTTGAAGGTAATTTTGAGGAAGGATTTATTAACGGTGGGCAAATTTCCGGATTGATCGACGATATTCCTTCAGTAGAGGAGTTGTTCAAGAGAATGATTCGTGAAGCAGCTCAGGCATCAGAAGTGTTGAATGAAGTGAAGGAATACAGTTCTTCTTTGGCGTAAATTATCTGAATATTCAATTAAATTTTATGTGCTTCCTGGTTTAAGCAAGGACAAGCTTCGGCGGTATTCTTTCGGGGATACCGCAATTTTTTTGGTTTGAAAAGTTTTTTGAATAGTCTAAAAAAAGAAATAGTGTTTCAAGCAGATCCAACCATAATTCTTGTGACTCTAAAAGACAATCATGTGAGGCTGAAGGGATTAGAGATCTGAAAGAGGAATTGAATAATGTGAGAGACTGAATGTCCGGAGAAGGGTTCGTCAACGCCAAAAAGTGTTCCGGGGCTTTTTATAAATTACACTATTGCAATTTTCCCCTATTCAGTGTTAGTATAAAATATATTATTCATATCAATAAACTAGGAATTACTTTTAATTGTAATGGAGATAAAATAAGAAAAAGCCAACAGGATACAGCTATATTTCGGGAATTAATCCAACTATTTATGTAAGAATAGTTTGAATTATGAAGACTGAGATTTTAATGTGACTATTTC
>JANWJP010000022.1 GCA_025451895.1 Robertmurraya sp. | reverse complement strand
TATGTGCGCCCGGCATGGGTGTAATCTCTAGGGTGAAAGTCCCGAGCCACGAAGGCAGAAGTAGTGGTTAGCTTAACGCAAGGGTGTCCGCGGTGACGCGGAATCTGAAGGAAGCGGGCGGCAAACTTCCGGTCTGAGGAATACGAACTTCATACAAGGCTAAGGTATCATTGGATGAGTTTGCATAACAAAACAAAGTCCTTTCTGCCGAAGGTGATACAAGGTAAATGAAGCAGATATATGGAAGGAAAGATTACATTCTTACCCGGGGAGGTCTGATGGATACGTGAAGTACCCTTCATAACCTACTTAGTGATAAGTAGCTGAACCATCAGAAGTCAGCAGATGTCATAGTACGAACTGGTCTGGAACAGTTCGGAAGGACTGAACAATTAAGAGAGAATAGCCCTTTGCATTCAGTGTGTCATGATGAACACAGAAAACGTAGTACCTCACTTGAGGAAGGAAACGGTGAATCCCGTGGGGGGCCTCTTGGAGGGTGGAGTGACCACTGGCATAAGAAGATAAGCTATTCACGGAAGGAGAGTAACGAATGCTTTTGAATCAAATCCTGTCACGGGAGAATATGCTTCTAGCGCTTAAACGTGTAGAACAAAACAAGGGAAGCCATGGAGTAGATATGATGCCCGTACAAAACCTACGTCTGCATATAGTTGAAAACTGGCTATCTATTAAAGAAGCAATCCTCAAGGGTACCTATGAACCGATGCCAGTCCGAAGAGTCGAAATCCCGAAACCCGATGGCGGCGTCAGGTTATTAGGAATTCCAACTGTGACAGACCGTTTGATTCAACAAGCAATTGCCCAGATCCTATCGAAGATATATGACCCTATGTTCTCCGAACATAGTTACGGGTTCCGACCAAATCGGAGTGCCCATGACGCAGTAAGGAAAGCGAAAGGATATATCAAAGAAGGGTATAGATGGGTTGTAGACATGGATTTAGAGAAATTCTTTGACCGGGTGAATCATGATAGACTCATGGGCACATTGGCAAAGACTATCAAGGAAAAGCCTTTACTAAAGCTAATCCGTAAATATTTACAAGCTGGTGTCATGATAAACGGAGTGATTTCTAGTACTGAAGAAGGAACACCACAAGGTGGTCCCTTGAGCCCATTACTTTCTAATATTGTTCTGGATGAACTGGACAAAGAGTTGGAAAGCAGAGGACATAAATTCGTTCGTTATGCGGATGACTGTAACATTTACGTGAAAAGTAAAAGAGCAGGACTCCGCACAATGGCAAGTATTAAACGATTTATTGAAGGAAAGCTTCGGTTGAAAGTGAATGAAAAGAAATCAGCAGTCGACCGTCCATGGAAACGAAAATTCCTTGGATTTAGTTTTACCTTTCACAAAGAACCAAAGATTCGCATTGCAAAAGAAAGTCTAAAGCGAATGAAGAATAAAGTACGTAAAATTACATCACGTAAGATGCCGTATCCGATGGAATATCGTATTCAGAGATTGAATCAATATTTGATGGGATGGTGTGGATATTTTGCGTTAGCTGATACGAAAAGTATCTTTGAAAAACTCGACGGTTGGATTCGAAGAAGACTCCGTATGTGTTTGTGGAAAGAGTGGAAGAAACCAAGGACAAAGATACGTAACCTCATTAAATTAGGTGTTCCCAAATGGAAGGCTTATGAATGGGGGAATAGCAGGAAAGGTTATTGGCGAATTTCCAAAAGCCCGATATTAGATAGTACCCTTGGCAACTCCTACTGGAGTAACCAAGGGCTCAAAAGTCTACTAGAACGTTATAAATTCTTGCGTCATTTATCTTAATTGAACCGCCGTATACGGATCCGTACGTACGGTGGTGTGAGAGGACGGGAGCTAATCGCTCCCTCCTACTCGATTAAATGCGGACGGAAGGTTTTTTTGCTGAAGGATGACATGAAAATAGTTGCTGATCCCTCCAGGCATGAGCAGACTTTTAATCGCCCGGTTTCGTTTGCTGGCAGGTGAAAAGGGATCGGGGTCAGCGTGTTGTTGCAGTTCTTCTAAAATGCCAATTTTCAGAAAAAACTCATCCTGACGCAACTTTTCAACAAAATGGAGCCCTCTTTTTTCCCCTTCAGATATAAAAGCATCAAAATGAACATGGCTTGTGAGATCTATTTCTCCTGGAAATTGCAGACAGTTATTCACTTGTTGATGCTTATAATAACCTCTTAAACTGCCCCGGCGGCGGAGCGGATGCATCCATTCTTCGTTTGTGTAGCCGTAATCAACGGTGAGAACGATTCCTGTCCCGAGCGAATTGGCGATGCGGGAAATCATCTCTACCATGGCCAGAGGGATTTCAATTCGTTGTTTTTCTTTTAAAATAAGTCCGCTGTTCTGGATAAAGGCAAGAATTCTTTCATTTGTTAACGGAACCGGTATTTCATATAATTCGTCTTCTTCAACGGTAACCATAATTTCCTGTAAAATTCCGTTATCTTTTTCGATAACGTGCACAGGCAGTGCATCAAACAATTCATTGGAAAAAATAAGTCCGTTAAAACAGGTGAGTTTTTCAAGGGATTCGATCTGCCTGACATGTTGATCAAAAGAAAGAATTTTTTCCTGCAGCTTCCGGTGATAAGGACTTTCTTCTACGATATAATACTTAAGAGGCTGGTTTGACTGCTGATTCCATTCTTCAATGAAGGCACGGGCAAAGCGGCCGTTTCCTGCGCCGATTTCACAAACAGCCGGTTCCAGTCCGGCCGTTTCCTGTACTTTTCTCATATACCATTTTGCGATTAGTCTGCCGTAAATATCTGAAAAATTGCTTGTTGTGATAAAATCCCCTTTTTTCCCCAACTTCTCTTTGTCTTTCATATAATAGCCCCGTTCCGGATGATACAGAACCAGGTTCATGTATTCGGCATAAGAAATCATTTTTTCCGGTCTATTATTTATTTCCTTTTGTAACAGATCTTTCATTTCTTTATATTCCCTTCTAATTTTTTACAAATTCCTCATTTGACAACATTGACATAGTGTTAAAATTACAATATCATAGGGTTAGTAGCATTACTATCCCCCTCCCATTGAATGGATAGAACATCCCCCTAAAAAGCCCTTCTTTTAAAAAGAAGGGCTTTTTCTTTGCATGTTGCTTTCAAGAATATTCTTCACAACTGATGCAGTTCAATGGAACTTAATTAAAGAAGCCGTTAAGAAAGGGATTTGAATCCATTTCCCGTTGGATCGTTGTTGCCGGTCCATGGCCGGGGAGCACAACGGTGTTTTCAGGCAAAACAAGCAGTTTTTTATGGATGCTTTCAATAAGTTGTTGATGATTTCCTCCATATAAATCGGTTCGCCCAATGCTTCCCTGGAATAATGCATCACCGGAGAAAACAAGTTCCAAATCTTTAAAATAATATGAAACACTTCCAGGTGAATGTCCGGGTGTTTCCAGCACTTCAAGTGTAAAGTCTCCTATTGTTAACATGCCTTCCCCCGTCAGGGTTTTATCAGCAGGTTTCAGCCGGACTGTTCCGGCAAAAAAATTCTGAGAGCCGTTAAGCGCCGGATCAAGAAGCCAATCTGCTTCTTTTTCGTGAACATAAACAGGTATTTTATATTTGTCCCTGATTATATCAACAGCGCCAATATGGTCGAAATGGCAATGCGTTAACAGGATTGCTTGCGGCTTCCATTGTTTATTTTCAATAAAACTGATTAATTTGTCTCCTTCCTCTCCGGGATCAACGATTAAACATGAATTTTGGGAATTTGCAATCAAATAACAGTTTGTTTGTAACGGTCCAAGAGGCAGTTGCTCCAATTTCATAATTTTTTCATCACCTCCACAGTTATCTTACACTATCAGGAGAAAAGAATTAAGTATCTGTCGAAAAATAGTAATATCGTAATTTTTCTCGGTTATGATAAATAATTTGAAGAATTTTCTTTATTCTTTCCCCTCGACAAATGATTTTAAAGATACTAAAATTATAACCAGATATTTCCTTTTTGTGCCGGATTGGAAGCTGCATGATAGCCGGACTGGTCTGTCTCTGGATTAGACTTATAAAGGGGGAGCTTTTTGGTGGGTTTAGTCATAATTTTCGCGCTAGTTACCATATTGGCGGGAATCGGAACGTTTACGGCATTTAAAAACAAAAATTATCTCGGTTTTATCTTTGGGGGAGGAGCTTTTCTTGTTTTCGGGTGGTTTACAATCATGACATTTGTGAACAACGGTTATCCGAGTTGAAGGGAGCCGACGAGAGATTAAAATTCAGAGGTCAGAAGTTGGAAGATAGAGGTGAAAGAATGGAGAGAACAAAAATCTATCTGTGATGCCGCAAACAGGAAACAGGGATAGAAGCAATTGGCGGATTTGCCAATTGCTCTGTTTTTGGTTTCTTTCCCGTAAACAAATAATGACAGGACAAGGGGCTTAAATGGCTGTTTCTGTTAAATAGAAAAGGCCTCCGTTGATAATGGATATGTTTATTTTTGGTTCATATTGGTTTTTTAAGGCTTCCTTTTCATTATGGTAGCTTTCGCCTTTTGATTCGCAATCCTCATAAAAATGTTCCAAAAGTTGAAGATCTTTTTTCCATCTTTTTTTAGCATCTATAGCCCATTGATGATCCTCATTTTGAAGTTCCTTGCGCAGAAATCTCTCAATTCGGGCAATTCCGCTTTTGGGCATAATTAATGGGGACAGGGTAAAGGAGTAATCGGGGATTTTTGGTGTTAAATCCAATTGAAGCAGGCGCTCGTGAAACCCCTCTACCATTCTGCCGTTTATTAATTGCAAACCGATTGAACGGAGAATATCCCTTTTTCTGTCGCATTGATAGGAAATTTTAATGTTTAATCCTATCCAGGGACGCAGAGGGATATTCCTGCCTGGGGGTGAATTCCGTTTTTCGTACAGGCGGATATAGCCGGCAAGATTTTTGGCTGATTGAAAAATCTGATGGAGCCGCGGCGAACCAAAATGAATCTTTTCTCCTTTAATATCCTGAGGTGCTTTTGTTGCATCAGTGATTAAAGTTAATATCGCCGGATTTGGTACACCGCCTGTTTTTTCAAGGTAGTGCCAATAGAAAGGACGGTTCATTAATTCTTTATCAAGTTCAATGGTCAGTTGAACAGTCAGATAGCCTTGTTCATTTGCCAGAATTTCACATCCGTTTGCCTTAAAAAAGCGGACGAGAAATTCATGGATTTCCTCCTGCTGCACGTTTCTCACCTTCCTTCATTTGTGTTGCGAGTTCTATCATGGAGGAGAAATTCTCCAATTTAATTCGCATTTCTCCTTCAGTGGCGGAATATCCGAAAATATCAGTTAAGTAGTCCTCAAAATTGCCAAAGTCCATTTTTGTCAATATATTATCCAATTCACCAATCACTTTTTCAAATAAAGAGATTTTTTCATAGAGAAGCTTTAGAATATGCTCTTCGACTGTATCCTTTGTGGCAAAATTGTAAATGTGAACATCCTGTTCCTGGCCGAGGCGGTGCACCCGTCCGATCCTTTGTTCCAATCTCATGGGATTCCACGGCAAGTCAAAGTTTATAATATGATGACAAAATTGCAGATTGATTCCTTCTCCCCCAGCCTCAGTTGCAATTAAAACACGGGCGTGGTTTTGGAACAGTTCCCGCATCCAATCCTTTTTCCCCCGTTTAAAGCCGCCCCGGAACGGAACGGAAGTAATACCGTTTTGCTTCAGGAACCATTGCAGATAGAGCTGTGTGGCACGGTATTCCGTGAAAATGATTACCTTGTCGTCAATGTTCTTAATAAGTTCCAACGCTTTTTCCGCTTTAGAATTGGACCGGACCGACTCCACTTTTTTAATTAAATAGTTAATTTGATCCTGAAAATCAGAAGAAGTTTTTTCTTTTTTGAGCATATTTCTTAATGTGACATAGACCGCTTCTCTGCTGCTGCATGCTTCTCTTTGCAGGGTCATGACAGAAAAAGCGCCCGGTCCCATCCAGTTGCCGTTGGTTCGAAGGGCAGTAATGGCATCATACAGTTCCTGTTCTTCTTTGGTAAAACGAATCGGAACGGTTTCCACGTGGCGTTCCGTCCATTTAATGCCTGTTTCATGGCGGCGGTTGCGGATCATTACTTTATTGACAAGTTCTTTTAAATGTTCATTGTTTTCGATGGAGCGGGAATCCTTTTTATATTTTTCATTAAAAGCAGATTCGTTGCCCAGATGTCCCGGTTTTAAGAGAGAGACCAGATTAAAGATTTCGCTGATTTTGTTTTGGATAGGTGTTGCTGTTAAAAGCAGGCAAAATTTCTTTTTCAGATTTTGTGCAAACTGATAATTTTTGGTTTTATTATTCTTAAGCTTGTGGGCTTCATCAATAATAATGAGATCGTAGTCCTGCTTGTATATAATTTCCTGATGGGGACTTCGCTTGGCAGTATCTATGGATGATACGACCACATCACATTTTTCCCAGACATAGCTTTTTTTCTGGGCCACGGCAGGAATGAAAAATTTTTCGTTTAATTCCTTCGTCCATTGGGTGACTAGAGAAGCGGGAACAAGAATCAATACTTTTTTTACAAGGCCGCGAATCATATATTCTTTTAAAATTAATCCTGCTTCGATCGTTTTTCCGAGCCCCACTTCGTCAGCAAGAATTGCTTTTCCGTTCATGTTTTCCACAACTTGCCGCGCTGCTTCCAATTGATGCGGAAGAGGGGTCAGGTTAGGCAGGTGTTTCGGCGCCACAAGACCTTCAAATTCTTCAATTACCGTATGTTGTTCAGATTCCACTGCAAGCTTGTATAATTCCCAATTCCCCCACGGTCCGTCCTGGTGAAAGCGTTTTAGGAAGCCTTCCTGCCACGAGGAGTCAAAATGAATATTGACGACCATTTGAAACAGCTCCTTTTACATCATGCTAAAAGGTCCGGCAACCCTGATTTTGCAGATGTATAAAAATGAATGTATTGCCTTAAGAGGCACATAATGGTAGGATGTAAGTAGATTCGAATGATGAAAACGTTTCCCGGTTTATAAATTCAGATTAGTTTTATTATGACCGGCTGCGGATATTTTTATCAGAAGAAACAAGACAAACCGGGTGTGCGCCTAAGAAGTAAACATGGAATCTGCAAATCTCTCAGGAAAAAAGAACTCTTGTTTGTACGGCTCCGGAGAGTGTTCTTATGAGGATTTTTTTAAGTAGACTTTCAGGTGCAGGACAGAGACCTTTTTTACAAGGGAGGTTTCTGTCTTTTTTGTATGTTTTTTATGGAAAAACAAAATTGCTGAAAATGGTGATAATTACCTTGTTAAAAAAGTTTATTGTCAGGAGAATTGTAAGAATCTATAAAGAAGTTAAATAAGTTAATTTTATTGATCATTGCATGGGAAATATTTACTTTTTTCACATGATTCACAAGCCTTTTAATCCGGTTATGCGGGAAACAATCTCCTGGCCGGCGGGGAAAATTTCCACGGCACAGCCATGCTTTATCACATAAATAGATGCCGCAAGTGCAGATAAGACTGCTGAATTACCAGATAAAACAGGAGTGATGTGAAAAATGAAACATGTTTGCCGCATATCGTGAAATAGTCATTTAAACTATATTTGAAAAGAATTAAAAAACACGACTCAAGGAGGTGTAAACCCGGGTTGCAAAATCGTTGCGGAAATCCGCCCCAATAGCAATGTTTTTCACATTGCCGTCATTGACAGGGTTTTCGGATGCTTGAATCAGGCGAAACTTCTGTTCTTTCCTGCAGAAGTGTGCCGTCTTACCGCTTTTTTATGGTCATCCGGTGAATGATTGGAATAAACCGCTTTTTCTGTTTGTTGGGAGATTTTGTAACCGGGAATTTCATGTCTGAATTGAAAAAAACCCCGTTATTTTCCATTTATAAGGATTATGGTGCAAAAACGATTGATTTTGGCGGGTGGGAATTGCCCGTGCAATTTTCCGGCATTAAAAAGGAACATGAAGCTGTAAGGACAAGGGCCGGTTTGTTTGATGTCTCCCATATGGGAGAAATCGAAGTTACAGGCAGGGAAAGTCTGCAGTTTCTGCAAAAAATGCTTTCTAACGATATATCCAAATTAAAACCCGGTGGAATCCAGTACACAATTATGTGCTATGAAAACGGAGGTACCGTGGACGATTTACTCGTGTATCAAAAAGGGGAAAATCATTATTTTCTTGTAGTCAATGCGGCAAATACAGAAAAGGACTTTGAGTGGCTTCAAAAGCATTTAACAGAGGATGCCGTTATTCAAGATGTCTCTGATAAATACGCAATGCTGGCTCTTCAGGGACCATTTGCGGAAAAGATTTTGCAAAGACTTGTTGATTCCTTTAATTTACAGGAATTAAAACCTTTTAAATTTGCTGACGGCATAAAGATTGCCGGAAAAAAAACGCTCGTTTCGCGAACCGGTTATACAGGGGAAGACGGATTTGAAATTTACTGTGAAAATGCCGATGCTCCTTTTCTGTGGCAGGCCATTTTAGAAGCCGGAAAGGAAGATGGCGTTGAGCCTTGCGGTCTTGGTGCCCGTGATACCCTCCGTTTCGAAGCGTGCCTCCCTCTTTATGGACAGGAACTGTCTTCGGAGATTTCTCCCCTTGAGGCAGGTCTCGGTTTTGCCGTCAAGCTGGGTAAAGAAGCTGATTTTATCGGCAAGGATGCCCTAATTAAACAAAAGGAAGAAGGACTCCGGCGAAAACTTGTCGGCATAGAAATGATTGACCGTGGCATTCCCAGACACGGATATGCTGTTTATAAAGGTGATGAAAAGATTGGAGAAGTGACAACGGGCACTCAATCTCCAACTTTGAAAAAAAATATCGGCCTCGCTTTGCTGGATTCACAGTATACAGCAGCAGATACAGAAATTGATGTTGAATTGCGGGGTAAACGGTTAAAGGCCAAAGTGGTTGCCACTCCTTTTTACCGCCGCTAGAAACTGCCTATAAAAACAGTGCATGATTAACAGCAAGTATCAGAATATATGAAGAGAACAAATGTCAGGAGGGGAAATGATGACACATCGTTATTTACCGATGACAGAGTCGGATAAAAAAGCAATGCTTGAGGCAATCGGTGTTTCATCGATTGATGAGCTTTTCAGTGACATTCCTGAAAAGGTCCGTTTTAAAGGCGAATATAACATCAAGAAGGCTGAGCATGAAACAGCCCTGATGAAAGAATTGGCAGAGATAGCGGGAAAAAACATCAATATAAAGGAGAAGGTCTCTTTTTTGGGCGCAGGCATTTATGACCATTATCTGCCGGCAATTGTTGATCATGTTATTTCCCGTTCGGAGT
>JANWJP010000021.1 GCA_025451895.1 Robertmurraya sp. | reverse complement strand
TACACCCATGCCGGGCGCACATAAAAATCCTGTCTGCTCTTGCAGACAGGTTTTTAACCCCTTATCATCGCGGTTCCACAATAAGCTTAATCGCAGTTCGTTCTTCGCCATCGATTTGAATATCTGTAAACGCCGGAATACAAATTAAATCAACTCCGCTAGGCGCCACAAATCCTCTTGCAATTGCTACTGCCTTTACGGCTTGATTTAATGCACCCGCGCCAATGGCTTGAATTTCCGCGGCACCTCTTTCCCGCAAAACGCCGGCAAGCGCACCAGCTACAGAATTAGGATTAGATTTTGCTGAAACTTTTAATATTTCCATTCCTAGCTCCTCCTTGTTTAACCCCTCCTGATGTTCAATAAATTTGAACATACTTAGGTATATAATTCCATTTCTACTATATTCACAGATTAAAACACATATTCCGGCTGGGGGGAGAAAAAGAAAAAAAGATAAAAACCGGATGATTACATAAATTCACCCGGTTATTAAATATCATATGGTTTTGTTCCTCTGACTTATTATCCTGCTGCGTTGCGGGAAAATCAACGGTTATATCCATTTTTTTTGTTTCTGCGGAGCTGACAGAAACAAACCGGGCTAAGCCGGGTAATGTTCCTAATCCTTGTGGAATGGATGGTCATCATTAATCAGTATTCGTTCAATTCTTTTGGCAAGTCCGCTTTTATCATCAAGTTCAATAAAAACAGCGCTTAATTGCACCCGGCCTTTTTTAGGAACTTCAAAACGGACAGGGAGGCCTGTTAAAAAGCGTTTTAAGACAACATCCTTCTCAACGCCTAAAATTCCATCATAAGGGCCCGTCATTCCAACATCTGTAATATATGCCGTTCCGCCGGGCAAGATCCGTTCATCTGCGGTCTGGACATGAGTATGAGTCCCCACTACAGCGGAAACTTTTCCATCCAAAAACCAACCCATCGCCTGTTTTTCGCTTGTTGCTTCCCCGTGAAAATCCACAAAAACAAACGGTGTTCTTTCCTTTGCCTCCCGCACGAGCTTTTCCGCTGTCAAAAAAGGACAGTCAATTGCAGGCAAGAACGTGCGTCCCTGCAAATTAATCACTGCAACTTCGGAAGAATTTACCCGTAAATATACGATGCCTTTGCCCGGATTATTTTCCGGAAAGTTTGCCGGCCGAATCATATATTTTGCCTCGTCAATAAAATCAAAGATTTCCTTATTATCCCATGTATGATTCCCCAATGTAACAGCCTGCGCCCCCGCTTCAAGAAATCCGCGGTATATTTTTTCTGTAATTCCTTTGCCGGCCGCTGCATTTTCCCCATTGACAATCGTGACATGCGGGCGGTATTTTTCCTTCAGTTTCGGTATATATTCACTGACCATATTTCGGCCCGGAGAACCGACGACATCACCAATAAACAAAATATTCATGTATTTCCCTTTCTAATAATATTCTTTTCTAAATTGTACCACAATCCGGCTTTTTATTAACCTCAATCTTTAGGTATTACCTGATACAACAAAAAATAATGCAATCTTCATTTTCCGCTTTAAAAGAGCAGTAATTCTCTAACCGCTTAAACCTGTTTTTCATTTTCCATACGCGCCGGTGAGAAATTTTACGGACGTTATCATAAAAAAATGGTTATGAAGAATCCTGTCATTATTTAATAAAAAATTTACTTGAAAATCAAAAAATAAAAACGGTGCATGAAGCACCGCTTTATTTGGCATATTCGACAGCTCTTGTTTCCCGGACCACTGTAACCTTTATATGGCCGGGATAATCCAGCTCTTCTTCAATTTTCTTCCGTATATCTCTTGCCAGCCTGTGTGCTTGTAAATCATCAATTTGATCCGGCTTTACTATAATTCGTACTTCACGGCCGGCTTGAATGGCAAAGGATTTTTCCACACCATCATAAGACTCGGAAATTTCTTCGAGCTTTTCAAGCCTGCGAATATAATTTTCAAGAGTCTCTCTTCTCGCTCCCGGTCTGGCTGCCGAAAGCGCATCTGCAGCAGCGACAAGAACAGAGATAATTGAGTTTGGTTCCTTATCACCATGATGGGATGCAATACTGTTAATTACAACCGGATGCTCCCTGTATTTCGTGGCAAGTTCCACACCGATTTCCACATGGCTTCCTTCCACTTCATGGTCAATCGCTTTGCCGATGTCATGGAGCAGTCCGGCGCGGCGGGCTAATGCCTCATCTTCACCGACTTCTGCAGCGAGCAAACCGGCAAGTTGAGCAACCTCGATTGAATGCTTTAGGACGTTTTGTCCATAACTGGTACGGTATTTTAATCTTCCCAGAATTTTTATTAAATCCGGATGCAGTCCGTGCACTCCCACCTCAAAGGTAGTTTGCTCACCGACCTCACGGATATGTTCATCCACTTCACGGCGTGCTTTATCGACCATCTCTTCAATACGCGCCGGGTGAATCCGGCCATCCTGAACAAGCTTTTCCAAAGCCAGCCGGGCAGTTTCTCTTCGAATCGGGTCAAAACCGGACAAAATAACGGCTTCAGGTGTATCATCAATAATGAGATCAATGCCTGTCAGTGTTTCGAGAGTACGGATATTGCGTCCCTCCCGTCCGATAATCCGGCCTTTCATTTCGTCATTTGGAAGATTTACAACAGAAACAGTTGTTTCTGCAACGTGGTCGGCCGCACACCGTTGAATCGCCAGCGACAATATTTCTTTTGCTTTTTTATCAGCTTCTTCTTTAGCTTTGGTTTCAGATTCTTTAATCATCAAAGCAATTTCATGAGATAATTCTTGTTCCGTCCGTTCTAAAATGATGGACCTGGCTTCATCGCGAGTTAAGCCCGAGATTCGTTCAAGCTCTGATTGTTGCATTTTTACGATCTCGTCCACTTTGCTTTCCATCTCTTCAATATGCTGTTGTCTTTTGTTTAAAGCTTCGTCCCTCTTTTCTAAAATAGATTCACGTTTATCTAACGACTCATCTTTTCGATCAAGGTTTTCTTCCTTTTGCAGTAAACGGTTTTCTTGTTTTTGCAATTCACTTCTCCGTTCCCGGATTTCTCGTTCAGCTTCCGAGCGGAATCTGTGAATCTCATCTTTCGCTTCCAATAAAGCTTCCTTTTTTAAAGATTCAGCTTCCCGTTTTGCATCTTCAAGAATTTGTTCTGCTGCATCTTTTGCCCCAGCAATCTTGTTTTCAATAAAGGACTTACGAACAAAATAGCCAACAACGGCACCGACGAATAGACCAAGCAAAATGGAGATGATTTCAATTGGACCCATCATTTCACCTCCTCTTGCTATGAACTTTTGGTTTCTCAAATAAAAAATGTCGGCATGTACATTGTTATTCATCAATATACAGCACAAAGGCTTCTTTACGTCTTTAATATCATAAAAATGTAAAATAGAATATACAATCTAATTGTATAGGTGCAAATATCCATTGTCAAGTGCATGTCTCCGCGGCAGTTTACAATGACATGCACGACCTTTTTCTCAATTGCGGGCACTTGTATTATTATCCATTAAAGCAAAAAATAAACAGCAAAGAATGCTCTTTGCTGTTTAAATCCGTTAATCGGCCAAATCAAGTTCTCCCTGTCCATCATCTGCGTTGTTTTTCACAAGTTCCGTAAGGCCGAAATGTTCACGGATTTTTTGTTGAACTTCAAAAGCAATTTCCGGATTTTCCCTCAGGAATTGTTTAGCATTTTCCCTTCCCTGGCCGATTCTTGTATCATTATAAGAATACCAGGAACCGCTTTTTTGAATAATATCGAGTTCGGAACCGATATCAACCAGTTCCCCTTCTTTTGAAATTCCTTCGCCGTACATTATATCCACTTCTGCCGTCCGGAAAGGAGGGGCAACTTTATTTTTTACTACTTTTATTTTTGTTTTGTTACCAACCATTTCATTTCCTTGTTTTATAGTTTCCGCACGGCGAACCTCAAGACGAATAGAAGCATAGAATTTCAAAGCCCGTCCTCCCGGAGTTGTCTCGGGATTCCCGAACATAACGCCAATTTTTTCACGGACCTGATTAATAAAAATAGCAATTGTTTTTGATTTATTAATTGCACCGGATAATTTACGCAGTGCCTGTGACATTAAGCGGGCCTGCAGACCCACATGGGAATCTCCCATTTCTCCTTCAATTTCCGCCTTGGGAACAAGCGCAGCTACAGAGTCAATAACAATGATATCAATGGCGCCGCTTCTTACCAATGCTTCGGCAATTTCCAAAGCCTGCTCTCCTGTATCAGGCTGGGACAGAAGCAGTTCATCAATATTGACTCCTAATTTAGCGGCATAAACAGGATCCAGGGCATGCTCGGCATCAATAAATGCAGCGGTTCCGCCAGCTGCTTGCGCCTCGGCAATGGCATGCAAAGCAACAGTTGTTTTCCCTGAACTTTCAGGGCCATAAATTTCAATAATACGTCCTCTCGGATAACCGCCGACTCCCAAAGCAGCATCGAGAGCCAGGGAGCCGCTCGGACAAGTGGCAATTTGCTGTTCCGCCTGCTCACCGAGCTTCATAATGGAACCTTTTCCAAATTGCTTTTCTATTTGTTTTAACGCCATTTCAAGGGCAGCTTGTCGATCACTCACAGTTTATCCTCCTTAATTAAACCCTGTCCGGCAGGGAGTTCTTATCTCAAAAACCTATATTAAATATAACTGTTTTTATCCCATTTGTCGAGAAAAAAATCGAACGTATTTTCGTTTTGTTTTCAAAACCATTCTCTGGCGAAATTTTAATTTTCCTTAAAGAGAAAAATAAATTTTCCGGTGCTAATGCAGTGGATTATTCAAATTTCCCCCCATGCATCCGTGTCCTTTCCGGATGGAAGTCATGCACAATTAGAACAACCTTAATAAATAATGATGTAAAAACCGGTTGGGATTTAAATTCATCTTTCCTCAATTTTGTGAACTCCGGTTCAAAGCGGCGACGGATTAAAACAGACACCCGGAGCCATTCCGCGGTCAAAAAAAGCAAAAAGACAAAAAATAGAAAGAGGATGTTTCAAATCAGGGATCCCCTATGAAACATCCGGCCGATATGTTTTTAATACTTTTAATAATAAAAAGCTTCCATGCTTCGCAGTCCTTAAACGGATTGCATCCCTCGTCCCTCCGAGTTGGAACTCTTTTACTTCCGTTTTTCCGGCGATTGAAACTCCAATAAATACAGTGCCGACCGGTTTTCCCTCCTGGCTGTCGGGACCCGCAACTCCGGTAAAGCTGATTCCAACATCAGCAGACATCAATTTCCTGATATTTTCCGCTAATTCAGCGGCACATTCAGGACTGACAACACCTTTTTCCCTGATTGTCTCATCCTTTACCTTAAGAATATCCCTTTTTATCTCTGTGGCGTAGCAAACAACCCCGCCTTTAAAAATGGTGCTTGCTCCGGGTATGGCGGTCAACTCCTGCTGAAACAATCCGCCTGTCAGGCTCTCTGCCGCTGCAATAGTAAGCTTTGCTTTTTTTAGTTTGTCTGAAAGGACATGAAACAGGGTGGAGGAATCATAACCGTAAAAAAACTGTCCGACACGGGCCAGGATTTTTTTCTCCGCTTCATCAAGCAAGCGGGTGGCTTCACCGTTATCACTGTGACTTGCGGTCAACCTGAGAACCACTTCTCCATCCGAAGCCAGCGGAGCAATGGTCGGATTTTTTTGTTCATCAATTAGATCTTCAATTTTTGTTTCCAGGGCGGCTTCCCCAATTCCAAAAAAGCGCAAAACCCTGGAAATAATTTTGCCGTTTGTCTTGCTCCCGTTTAATAAAGCGGCTTTCCCATACTTCAGAAACATTGGCTCCAATTCTTTTGGCGGGCCGGGTAAAAGCATATAAACGCATTCTTTCGTTTTTATCACCATTCCCGGCGCCATTCCGTAATCATTGGGCAGTATCTCGCTGCCTTCAATGACCAAGGCCTGCTTCCGGCTGTTTTCAGTGAGTTGGCGGTTTGTTTTTTGAAAATAGCTCTGAATGGAAGCAAGAGCCTGCTCATTCAAAACAAGCCTTTTCCCCAAATGGGAAGCCACGGTTTCCTTTGTGAGGTCATCTTTCGTAGGCCCCAATCCTCCGGTCAGGATAATTAGATTTGAGCGCTGTTCCGCAATTTTAATCACTGATTTCAGACGGTTCGAATTATCGCCCGCCACTGTATGATAAAAAACATTAATCCCTATATCAGCAAGCTGTTTTGAGAGAAATTGGGCATTTGTGTTGGCTATTTGCCCTAATAACAGTTCAGAGCCTACAGCAATGATCTCACCGTTCATAAAAACCACCTTAACTTCAGAATACGGCTGAAAAACAGCTCCTTAAACAAATCTTATGAGACAGACAGAAATCCCGTCACTTTGTTTCCGAAAAAGCATGCCAGTTCTTTTGGAAATAATCCCATCCGGATAGAATCGTAAAGAACAGGGCAATCCATAAGGCAACCTGGTCGAAACGAAAATCAATCAATGTAAAAATAGTATTATTCAACAGCAACGAACATATAGCAACAATTTGTGTCCAAGTTTTAATTTTTCCGAGCTTGCTCGCAGCAACTACCTTGCCTTCGCCGGCTAAAACAAGCCGAAGCCCGGTAACGGCAAATTCCCTGGCAAGAATAACGACAACAATCCAAGAAGCAGCCGACCCCATTTCAACTAAAACAACAAATGCAGCTGTTACCAAAAGTTTGTCGGCCAGAGGATCGAGAAACTTCCCTAAATTTGTTACAAGATTATGTTTTCTGGCGTAATGACCGTCTATCCAATCTGTAGTTGAAGCGATGATAAAAATCAATGCTCCGACAAATTGATTTACCGGCATTTCCGCACCAAAAAGAACCATATTACCCCAATTAAAATCGACAAGGACAATTACCAAAAACAAAGGTATCAGGAGGATTCGTGTAATCGTGATCTTATTAGGCAAATTCATATTTATTTACCCTCTCTTTCTGTTGTGTAAAAAATGTAAAACTATTTCTTGGATCGTTCAAAATTATTTTATCATAAAGATAGTGAAAAATAGTCATCAATATGATGACTATTCACTATCTTTCACAAAACGTATTGTAATATCTTGTCTGACCTGATCGCTTGGTGAAACGGCATACTCAAGCAAATATCCGTTTATATAAATTTCCGTATCCTGCGTCCTGCCGGCTACAATGAATACCTCGGATTCGTTTGTTACATCAAATGTTAAACTTTCATTTTCACTGCCGGCAACAAGCATTCCACCGTCAAAAAGGGGTTCATTTTTACTGTTTAAAACTTTAACCCAAGTTTCTCCTTTTGACACAATTTTCAGCTCAACTTCTTCAATATTCTTTACTTCATAAATTGTGATTTTCCCTTTCGCTTCAACAACGGCAATCTCAGGTTTCTGTCCCTGCCCTCCATTCTCTTCACCGGCTTCTTCTTCATCTCCTTCAACGCCGCCTTCGGTTTCCTCTTCTTCTCCAGGCTCAGATTCCTTGCCGGGCTCGTCTTCATTTGCCGGTTCTTCTTCTTCCGGTTCATTCGTCAACTCGTCGGACTTGTCAAAATGAATTTCTTCATCACTTTTCTCTTGTGCCGGACCGGTATCTTTGCTGGTGAAATTAGGAAGCAGGTACCATAACAGAACTAATGCGCCTAATACAAAAGCAATAATCAAAATCCTTGGAAGCATATCCAGAAATTTCGAATTACTGACAGGCACACTCTTCCTCGATTGAACACGGGAAAGTTGTTCCGGAAGGTCTTCCCTGTTTGTAGAAGGAATATCTGATTTATACTGCTCAAATATTTCTTCAGGATTGAGACCAACCGCTTCTGCGTACTGTTTAATAAAGGCACGAACATAAAACGGCCCCGGCATCATACTGTAATTGCCTTCTTCAATGCCAAGCAAATAACGTTTTTGAATTTTTGTTATTTCTTGTAAGTCTTCAATACTCATGCCTTTTTCCAGGCGGGCTTCTCTAAGCCTTTTTCCTAATTCAGTCACTTTACAACACCTGCCATTTATTTAAAAATCATATCCTCCAAACTCAAAATTTGAAAATAATTGATTTGTCCCCTCCGTCCTGTGAAAAATTTCTTCTTCAGGCTTGTGGCGCAATTCAATGATGCAGTCAAAATCATTTAAGGTGTATTCAGTATTTTGCACAAAAATATCCGGATGCTCCACTACCTTGACAGCCGGTAACCGCATAATTTCCCTCACAAGCTGCCAGTGCCTTTCATCCGCATTTCTGGCAGAAACCATTCCATCAATAATAAACAGATGCTCCGGACTATATTCATCCTTAATTAATTGATTACGAACGGTTTGCTTAATCAAGGTTGAAGAAATAAAAACCCACCGTTTATTGGCGCAGACACTCGCTGCCACGACTGACTCCGTTTTTCCGACACGCGGCTTACCACGAATCCCGACAAGTCTGTGGCCTTCCTGTTTAAACAATTCCGCCATAAAATCAACAAGCAGTCCCAGTTCGTCCCTGACAAACCGAAAAATCTTTTCATCATTTGCGTTCCGTTGTATGTATCGTCCATGCCTGACAGCGAGAAGATCACTCAATTCAGGCTTTCGGGATTTAATTACTTTTATTGTATCCATCGTATGTAATATTGACTCAAGACGAACAATTTGATCATCACTGTCGGCAAGAATTAATAAACCGCGCCTTCCTTCTTCCACGCCATTGATCGTTAAAATATTTATCTGTAACATTCCCAAAAGGGATGCAATATCCCCGAGAAGACCGGGACGGTTTTTCTTAATCTCATATTCTAAATACCATTTGATTGCGCCCATAACAACCTCCTACAAAGCGGAAGGTCCAGCTTCTGAACAAAATATACTTTTTGAACTAAACTGTTTTACTGAGTTAAATGATAATATATACCTACCTACTCTATAATATCGAATTTTAATTGAAGATTAAAGGGGGTAAAACAAGAACGATTTATGAAGAATGAAAAAATTTAATGCCGGCAATAAAATTCATTTTTAAGTAAAAAAAACATGCTCCGAAGCATAATATTTTTAATAAATAAAGAATTTTCAAACATATTTTACCGTAAAAAAGAGAGGAATCCTCCTCTCTTTACTATTACTATTTACTTATTGGTACCGTTGTCTTGAACAAGTTTTACCATCATGCTGGCAATCGCTCTCTGTTCTTCTTCGGTGGCAACAGACCATAAATCAGCAAGAATTCGCTCCTGTTCGTTTTTCGGTTCAACCTCTTTAGCCAAGTAATCACCGACTTGATAAGCAATATCATTAATCACTTTTTCAGACATTCCCTGGTCTTGGGCCTGATCCAGACGATCTCCCAAAAAATCCTTCCATTGCTGCCAATTTTCGAGAATCGACATAAAAATTAAACCTCCTTCAATTGTTGTACAGGTTTATTTTGTTTTAAGAGGAAGGATTTTATACTATATTTTTCGCAGACACTCATGATCAAATATCGCTCATAAGTAATGACTCCTTTTTCAGAAAAATCCATAGTTTCATGGTTTCAGCACTGCAGAAAAATTACACTGTACAGGTGTTCCACAGCCGCTTCCCAATACAGGAAATAAACAAAAAAATTGTTGCACAATCTTTATGAACAGAAGCTGTTTGCTTACCGGGTTATGTATACCAGCCACCATTGACGGAAAGAATTTGCCCGGTAATATAAGCTGATTTTTCGGATAAAAGAAAGGACACTGCGTCTGCGACATTATCTGCCGTACCGAGCCTGCTCAACGGGATATTCTCGCTGATGGCATTTAATTCGTGTTCAGAAAAAACACCCATCATCGGGGTTTTTATCGCTCCCGGCGCCACCGCATTGACCCTGATTCCGTTTAGAGCCACTTCTTTGCTGAGCGCTTTAACAAAGGAAATTTGCGCTCCTTTGGCTGCTGAGTAAGCCACTTCACAGGCTGCCCCCGTTAACCCCCAAATTGAGGAAATCACTACAATATTTCCGTGATTTTTTGAAATCATTTTTGGTAAGAGTTCATTTGTAATGAGGAGGGGGCTTGTTACATGAATCCGCATCAATTTTTCAGCTGTTTCTTGCTCCAAATCAACCAGAAGACCATAATGGCCCGTCCCGCTGTTATGAATGATGGCATCAATGGAAAAGACATTGGCAATCACTTTTTTATATCCGTCCGGGGAGGTTAAATCGGCCTGAATAGGAATAAATTCACCGTCAAAGCGGGAAAGTTCCTTCATTAACTCCCTCATTGCTTCTTTATTTTGATGATAGTGCAAATATAAAGAATACCCTTCTTCAGCCAGTTTTTTTGCGATGGATCTGCCAATGCCTCCGCTCGCTCCGGTTACCAAAGCAAATTTTTTCATCTATAACTCACCTCATGCTCTAATTTATTTTAATGCTTAAAAGGCGAAAAAAAAAGAAAAAGCGCAACTAAACGCTTTTCCTTTTGAATTTTATGGCAGCGCCAAAAAAATGTTGCTGTTTTATATAAAAAGCGGCCGGATACATCGTCCGTTTGTTAATTGGCTTGTTTGGGAACGATTTGAAAGGCAGAAAATCTGTCCTCATTTAAAAACTCATCACATATTTGATGAATATCCTCTATTTTTATAGTTCCAAGGACAGGGACTACATCAAAAAGATTCATATCATTAAATGCATACCGGGTAAACTGATTGGCAATAAACTCCGGTGAATTCAACGCCCTTAAAAAGAAACCGATTCTTTTCTTAACGGTTCTTTCTAATTCCCGGTCGGAAAATATTTTATTTTCCGCTGCTGTAAGAAGGATATCCCTGATTCGCTTTTCAAGAAGATCGGGAGCTTTAGTATCCCCTCCGATGATTGCAAACCCAAACCCATATTCCTGCGTATAATCAAAAGAAAATGTATCATCGATCAAACCTTCATTGTATAAAGTCTCATAGTTTTGTGAGCTTTTGCCGAGAAGCATGTCAAGAAGGACATTAATTGAGAGTTCCTTTTTAAGCATTTCCTGACCTTTTTGGTATGGATCCAAAGCTTTAATGCCGAAAAGACACTTCGGTGTATTCACGTTCATTGCGGTCACCTTTTTTTTCTCATGAGCTTCCGACTTCTCTGTGGGAAACTTCCGGATAATTTCCGGCTGCTGTTGAAATGATTTTTTCGCCTGATTATTTTTCACCCGGGCAATAATCTTCTCCGGTTCAACAGGCCCGACAATAAACAGCAGCATATTACCTGGATGGTAAAAGGTTTTGTAACATTCATAAAGCATGTCCTTTGTAATTTGGGAAATGGATTCCACTGTCCCTGCGATATCAATTTTCACCGGGTGATTTTCGTACAAATTTTCTATTATACCATAGTACAAACGCCAATCCGGATTATCATCATACATTCTGATTTCCTGAGCGATGATACCCTTTTCTTTCTCAACCGTTTGTTCGGTAAAATATGGAGTTTGTACAAAATCCAATAAAGTCTCCAAATTTTCTTCTACATTTGATGTGCTTGAAAACAGATAGGCCGTCCGGGTAAAAGAGGTAAAAGCATTTGCCGATGCGCCCTGGCGGCTGAATTGCTGGAACACGTCCCCATCTTCTTTTTCAAAAAGCTTATGTTCCAAAAAATGCGCAATTCCATCCGGCACCTTAATAAACTCATCCTTATCCGGAGGCATAAAATGGTTGTCAATCGAACCGTATTTCGTCGTGAAGGTGGCGTACGTTTTATTAAAGCCATTCTTCGGAAGTATGTAAACACTGAGTCCGTTTGGAAGCTTTTCATAATATAGCTCTTCTTGAAGCTGTTCAAAGTTGATTGTTTTCATTGCTTACCCGCCTCCGCTCCGGTTAAAAAATAAATGGTATCCAATTGTATTTTTGCGGCCGCTTTTTCAATATCTTCCTTTGTCGTCTCGTCCACTCTTGTTAACCATTCATCAACAGAAATGTTTTTGCCTGCAACAACATTATGATACAAGATTTCAATCGTTCCCCTTGCCGTATCCATCGTCTCAAGCAATTGGTTTTTTATCACTGCTTTGGTCTGAGCCAGTTCCTCATCGGAAAAATCGCCCTTTTTCATGGCTTCCATTTGTTCCTTAATGATGTCCACTGCCTGCTGATAATTTTTACTGTCGATGCCTGACATAACGATCATTAAACCTTTATGACTTTCAAGCCTGCTCGCAGCATAATAAGCAAGACTGTTTTTCTCCCTGACATTAATAAATAACTTGGAATGGGAGAATCCGCCATATATTCCGTTTAATACTTGCAATGGAAAATAGTCCGGTTCACCGTATAGAATGTTCGTCCGAAAACCGATGTTCAATTTTCCTTGCCGGATGTCCTGGACTTCCTGAATTTCTTGGACTTCTCCGATCTTTACCCGGCCGGTTCCGGTTTTTTTGGGGGTCCTGGACTGAAAATGAAACTCTTCATCAACAATGGAAGCTGTTTCTTCTTCGTCTATATCACCGATAATATACAGATCCAATTCATCCTCATTGATAGCCTGCTGATAATATTCATACAACGCTTCCGGGGTGATGGAGTCAACATCCTCAATCCTTCCGTGGACATTGAGGGCATACGGTTCATCTTTGCACATTTCCTCGATCAGACGGAAATTTGAATATTTCATTTTATCATCAAATACAGATTGGATTCTTTGTTTTAACGTTCTTTTTTCCTGCTCCACCGTCTCCCTGTTAAAGGCATTACCGTCTGTATTCGGATTCGTCAAAATTTCGGCAAGAAATTCCACCGCCTTTTTAAGCAGAGGCGTGGAATCAGTGAGAAATTTTTCATTTGCCACTTCGATGATCATACTTATAACATGGTACTCCCCTTTTTTGGCTAAATCCACATAAAAGACAGCACCGTATAAATCATCGAGATAAGAACGCAATAATGCCGTTGATGGATATTTTTTGGAGCTGCTTTGCAAAACATAAGGAAGCAATGCTCTTAAAGTCACATTTTCGGCATTGATAGGCGCTTTCATTTTCCAGACTAATGTATTTGTTTTGTATTTACCGGTATTTATCAAGTGCAGTTTATAGCCCTTCATGTCTCTGACGTTTTCCGAAATAACAGCCAATTGTCTTCCTCCTTTTCATCATATACTCATATTCTATGTAGCATATCTTTATTATCATTCCCTGAAATGAGAATAAATGACCTGTTCCTGCAGAATTCATAGAAATGAAAAAACATTGCCGGCTTTGCGCATTACCGGTAAAAGGGTAAGAGAAGCATTTTTTTATTTTAATTGAGTTCAATTACTTTTCTAATATAAGAACACAATTATTATAGTTATGGCAAAACCGGCTAAAAAGAAAACCGGAGTAACCGGTTTTCTTCATTCATTCTTTTTCTTTTTAAGAACTGGCTTCCTCCGAAGGCTTGGAAATTAATACAGTTCTTGGCTTGCTGCCCTCATAAGGACCCACAACACCGCGCATCTCCATTTCATCTATCAGCCTCGCCGCCCTCGTATAGCCGATTCTGAATCTTCTTTGCAGCATAGACACAGAGGCTGTCTGCATTTCAATAACAAGTTCCACTGCTTCATGATATAATTCATCCTCCGCCTCCCCAAGTGTTTCAGGAACATCATCAGGAATCATTTCTTCCTGATATTGAGCCTTTTGCTGACCAATAACAAAGTCCACCACTGCCTCCACTTCTTCGTCAGATACAAACGCTCCTTGTACACGAATCGGCTTGGATGCTCCGACAGGCAAGAATAGCATATCCCCCCGGCCAAGGAGTTTTTCCGCACCGCCCATATCTAATATCGTCCGGGAATCCGTCTGGGAAGATACGGCAAAAGCTATTCTTGACGGGATGTTTGCTTTAATGACGCCAGTAATGACATCAACAGACGGCCGCTGTGTGGCAATAATTAAATGAATTCCTGCAGCTCTGGCCATTTGTGCCAATCTCGTAATTGAATCTTCGACATCGGAAGAAGCAACCATCATTAAATCAGCCAGTTCATCAACAATTACGACAATATAGGGAAGGAGAGGCTGTTCATCGCCCTCTTCAAGATTATGTTTACGGATATATTCGTTATATCCTGTAATATTCCTTGTACCGGACTGGGAAAACAGTTCATATCTCCGCTCCATCTCGCTAACCACTTTTTGCAGCGCCTGGGAAGCTTTCTTGGCATTTGTTACAACAGGAGCCAGTAAATGGGGAATCCCGTTATAAACACTCAATTCAACCATTTTCGGGTCAATCATCATCATTTTCACTTCATGCGGTTTCGCACGCATCAAAATACTCAGGATAATTGAATTAATGCAGACGCTCTTCCCGCTGCCTGTAGATCCGGCCACAAGAAGATGCGGCATTTTATTCAACTCGGCAAGAACGGCTTCGCCCGTTATATCGCGTCCCAATGCAATTAAAAGCTTGGAATTCGGTTTATTATTCTGTTTGGATTCCAAAACCTCTCTCAAAGAGACAACCGCGATTTCAGAATTGGGAACCTCGATGCCGATGGCTGATTTTCCCGGAATCGGAGCTTCTATACGAATATCTTTGGCTGCCAGGGCAAGAGCCAAATCATCACTGAGGCTGACGATTTTACTGACCTTCACGCCAATATCCGGATGCACTTCATATTTTGTCACCGCCGGCCCCAAATGCACCTGGGTCACTTTCGCTTTGACGCCAAAACTCTGAAAAGTCCGCTCAAGTTTGGCTGCATTTGCATGAATCAATTCATATTCACTGCTTTGATCGGTTTGCTTCGGCAGCTTTAACAGATTCAAAGGAGGCAACTCATAATTGACATTTTCCAATTCTGCAAAAGTCATCGGCGGCACGTTTTCCTCTTCATCTTCACCTTCATCCACAGCTCCCCGCTTGCCGGCCGTTACTTTCGCTTGCGGTTCACTGTTCTGTTCAACTGCCTTCTCCGTAAAACTGGAAATGATCGGCTCCCCTGCAGAGATTCCTTCCGGAGCAATAATTTCAATCTCTGTTTCAGGTTGGACACTCTGTTGGGCAGTTTCTTGTTCCTGCTCCTTTTTAAGCCGTCTTTCATTCTTTTTTTCTTGACGGTTTTTCTTCCATTCTTTCATATCATTCAAGAAAGCATGCCATTGTTTTTTCATGAAAGAAAAAATAGCCGTAAAAACTTTTCCAAGTCCCTCGCCAAAGGTTTTACCGGTAAGCAAAATCAGTCCGCTTATAATAAGGGCACCGGAAACAATCTTAGCGCCCGCTTCATCGAACAGAAAATAAAATAATGCAAAGAAAAGAGCGCCGATCATTCCTCCTCCCAAGCCGGTCGTCGATGTTTCACCCCGGGCTTCCATAAAGAAAAGTTCCCACGTATTTTTGATCACACTCGGATCATCCAATTTACCGTCATTCACCAATAACTCAAACAGAGGAATATGGCTGAGAAGCAAAATAGAAACAGTAATTAAATAAACACCTATCAATCGCTGTTGAAAAAATGCGGGGATTTCTCTTTTCCAAATCAAATAGACGCCAAACAAAACCAGCCCTATTAGAAACAGCATATACCATTCTCCGCCAAAAAAACGGAAAAAAAGGACAACCGCTTTTCCAACCGTCCCCATCCCCGCCATGGAAACAGCCGCAAGCGCAATTAATAATATTCCTATTAATTCAAATCGTATCGTTCTCTTAAACGTTTCTTTACTGCGTCTTCTTCGCTTTCTTTTTGTCATAATATCACCTTGGCGTATAATCTGTTTATGTATGATTCAATCTTACTTACGAATAAAAGCAGCCGAAACGGCTGCCTTACCTGCTGAATTTAACCCTATTATAACATAGATCTGTCTCCAAAAAATGTTTTGACACTGCTCTTTGTTCTATCCGGAAACCACGCACCGCACATTCACGATAAATGGCTGGTCATAATAATGTTTCCCGGCAAATATTTCGGGTCCAGATAATGGGCCGGGTCACTGCTGAGAACTCTTATAATCCGGCATGAGTTCTTTTCTCCCATTTCCACCAGTAACGGGACACCGTCATAAGTAACCTCCATAAGTTTATCAAATTCGGACATATCTGGTTGAAATATCAACTCTTGAGGTACCATCGTATATAAGATCATTGAATAAATCCCTCATTTTTCTGTTTATTCATTTCAATGAGTTCATTCAACTTCTTCATGGCTTCACCGATACCTCCCACTTCATCGATTAAACCGTATTCGACCGCCTCATGCCCAATCACATTTGTTCCGATATCCCTGGTCAGATTCCCTTTTTCAAACATAAGCTCTTTAAACTTTTCTTCCGGAATCTTTGAATGTTTCGTCACAAATTTTATTACGCGTTCCTGCATTTTATCCAAATATTCAAAGGGTTGCGGAACACCTATCACCAGACCGTTCAACCGGATGGGATGAATAGTCATCGTGGCAGTCTCTGCAATGAAGGCGTAATCTGCAGAAACTGCGATGGGAACACCGATCGAATGGCCCCCTCCAAGAACAATTGACACAGTCGGTTTCGAGAGGGAGGCAAGCATTTCGGCAATGGCCAGGCCGGCTTCCACATCTCCGCCCACGGTATTAAGGATAATCAATAATCCTTCGATTTTTGGGTTTTGCTCAATAGCCACGATTTGCGGGATTACATGCTCATATTTTGTGGTCTTGTTTTGCGGGGGCAATTGCAGGTGCCCTTCAATTTGACCGATAATCGTTAAACAATGGATTCTCGAATCCTGTGACAGCTGCGGGACATTTGTCTGCCCAAGCTGCTGAATCTTCTCTATTAAAGATGAAGGCTTATCTTCCTTCCTTTCCTCCTGTTCTTCCCCTTCTTCAGCTGCTTTATAATTGTTCCGGACATGTTCCATCTGCTTATCTCCCTTCAAGCATGATATGAATAGTATGATGCTTAACGCATTATTTCATGCAAAAGGCCAAAAGGAGATTGAAACAGTAAAACAGGATGCCAAATGGGCCCGCGCTGTCTGAATGATTTTAGTTTATTTTGCAAAACAAAAACAATATGTTGATTCTCGAAAATACTCCCGAAATGCAACCTGTCTGTATGACAAACAGTACCAACAGGCAGGTGTTCTGATCAGCCTGAAAATGAAAAAAGACGTCATCAGACGTCCTTTTTGTTTATACTTCCATAATGATTGGCAAAATCATAGGTCTTCTCCGGGTTTTTTCAAATAAATATTGATTTAATTCATCTCTCATATCTTGCTTAATGCCGGCCCAGTCAAAAGAGTTCCTTGCAATATTCTTTTCTATGATTTCTTTGACAAGCTTTGTCGATTCTTCCATAAGTTTTTCTGATTCCCTGACATAGACAAAACCCCGGGAGATAATTTCCGGTCCTGCGGCAATTTTTCGTTCAGATTTATTCAGTGTAACAACGACAATTAAAATTCCATCCTGTGAGAGCAATTTGCGGTCTCTTAAAACAATATTTCCTACATCTCCCACACCGCTGCCATCGATAAGTATATTTCCAGCCGTCACTTTCTCTGTCATTTTAATCTGATCATGTGTCAGTTCGACCACATCGCCATTTTCCGGAATAAAAATCCGGTCATCAGGCACGCCGCATTCTTTGGCAATTTTCCCATGGGCGATTTGCATACGAAGTTCCCCATGAACAGGTATGAAGAATTTGGGATTCATCAGGTTAATCATAAATTTCAACTCTTCCTGACTGCCGTGACTTGATGTGTTTACAAGGCGTTTTCCGGAAATGACATTGGCACCGGCCCTGCACAACATATTAATCGTGTTATAAATGAATACTTCACTGCCCCGTAAAGGTGAAGCCGCAATAAGTACCGTGTCACCGGGCTGAATATTGACATGTTTATGTGCTTTCTTTGCCATTTTTTGCAAAGCCTCAATCGGTTCACCCTGTGTTCCGGTTGTGAGGATTACAATTTCATCATCTTCATAATCATTAATATCCGATAAAGGAATAATCATCTCATCATGAACCTGCAGATAATCAAGCTTTAAAGCTATTTCAAAAATTTCCTGTAAATTTCTCCCAACAACCGCAATTTTCCGTCTGCTTTCATAAGCAGAGTTAAAAACATGCTGAATCCGGTTTAAATCTGATGCAAAACAAGCGGCGATAATCCTGCCTTTTGCATTATAAAAGGCATCTTTCATTTCCTTTTCAACAACTGTTTCTGATATGGTATAACCCGGCTTCTCCGCATCCGTACTGTCAGAAAGCAAACATAATACTCCTTTTTCGCCGATTCGCGCCATTTTCCCAATTTCAGGTTTATAAAGCTCCGTTGCTCCCTGATCAAATTTAAAATCTCCGGTATAAACGATAATTCCTTCCGAGGTATGTATGCAAATCGCCACCGAATCAGGAATACTGTGATTTGTTTTAATAAATGAAACATCTGCCGAATCAAATTTAATCACCGAGTCAAACTGAACCTCAATAAATTCAGCTTTTCCCTTAAATTCCTGCTGAGCCATTTTTGCTTTTGTCAAAGCAAGCGTAAGCTTCGTCCCGTAGATCGGAACTTGAATCTCTCTGAGGACATACGAAACGGCTCCGATATGATCCTCATGGCCGTGGGTAAGAAAAATGCCGCGCACTCTGTCCTTATTGTGTATTAAATAAGTAATATCAGGGATAACTATGTCAATGCCGAGCATTTCATTTTCAGGGAACATCAAACCGGCATCAAGAACGAATATGTCATCATCTACCTCAATGACGTACATATTCTTTCCCATTTCCCCTACTCCCCCTAGGGCAATAAATCTAATTTTTTCATTTTTTCTCTTCTTCAATTCATTTTTTCCTCCTATTTGTATTTAAGCCGACCCGAGATCAGATATACTTATTATACTTGAAGATCAAAAGCCTTTACAACTAAATGAAAAAAGCGTTTAAACTGAGTGCAAAATGAAATAATAAGATATATTTTACACAGGGGATTTCCGAAGGAACAATTAACGACAAAACCGGGGGAACCGGGAAAGATTTTTCCCATCATCCCAAGATCTTTCAAATACTCATTTTTGCAATGAAAAAGACCAATCCGGAAGATTGGCCTTTAATAAACGGCATTATATCAGTACTTATTCAAAAGATTTACCAAATCCAGTCTTTCCTTCTCAGATAATGGCACTAACGGAAGACGGACAGAACCGACATCAAGTCCTTTAATTTGCAATGCCGTTTTTACAGGAACAGGACTTGGCGCCTTAAAGAGTCCTTCCATGATAGGCAATAAATGCTGATGAAGCTGCGCGGCTTCGGCGTAATTGCCTTCAAGGAATGCTTTAACCATTTTTTGCATTTCTAAACCGATAATATGTGAAGCAACAGAAACAACTCCTGTTCCTCCGATGGCCAAAACCGGCAATGTCATCGAGTCATCACCGCTGTAGAGAAGGAAATCATCATCTGTATTTGCAATTATTTTTGTCATATTGTTTAAATTTCCGCTGGCTTCTTTCACGGCAACAATATTGGGTATTTCCGCCAAACGGATGACTGTTTCCGGAGCAATATTGACAACAGAACGGCCGGGGATATTATAGAGCATGACAGGTAAGGAAGTTGATTCAGCAATAACTTTAAAGTGCTGATACAGCCCTTCCTGATTAGGCTTATTATAGTATGGAGCCACCAGCATAATCCCGTCTACACCGGCTTCCTCCGCCTTTTTCGTCAACTCTATGGAGGAATGCGTATCATAACTGCCAGTCCCGGCAATGACAGGAATCCTCTTGTCGACAACTTTCACCACATGTTTATATAAAGCAATCTTTTCTTCCTTTGTCAACGTAGGCGATTCACCGGTAGTTCCCGTTACAACAAGAGAGTCAGTCCCGTGATCGATCAAATAGTTTACTAATTTGGTTACTTTAGCAAAATCCACATGTCCTTTAATATCAAACGGTGTAACCATTGCTGTAGCAACCCTGCCAAATAAAACCATAATTACACTCCTTTACTCATGCATATGATTTCATTAACTGTTCAATAAATTTCCTCTCCGAGTTGGAATTCATCATGCAATGCATTCACAGCGGTGAATAAATCATGTTGTTTTACCAATACCCATATCGTTGTATGGCTGTCTGCAGACTGGAGAATGCGGATTCCGTTCCTGGATAAAGCACTTACTATTTTTGCCGTAATACCGGGAACTCCAGCAATTCCACCGCCGACAACCGAGACTTTTGCACATTCTCTCTCAATTTTCGGATCCAATCCCTGTTCTTTCAGGATGATTTCAGCCTTATCTGTCACTTCATCGGCTACGGTATAAACCACGCCGCGGGGCGAAATATTTATAAAATCCACGCTTATTTTTGCATTAGCCATCGCTTTAAAAACTTTCGTCTGCAAATCATATTGTTCCTGTTCCGCTTCCACTTTAATTTGCGTAACCGGAGCCAGGTGGGCAATTCCGGTCACTGTGCGATCCCTTATATCGCCTTCTCTGAATTCTGTCTCATGAACTACAAGAGTTCCAGGACCTTTTGAGTAAGTGGAACGAATCCGAATCGGAACTTTGGCATGCATGGCAATTTCCACTGCCCGGGGATGGATTACCTTTGCCCCTTGGTAAGCTAAATTACAAACTTCCGTATAAGTAACTTTCGTAAGCGGTCTCGCTTTTTCCGCGATGCGCGGATCAGCAGTCATGATTCCTTCCACATCTGTAAAAATATCGATCCGCTCTGCCTGCAAAGCAGAACCAAGAGCTGCAGCGGTGGTATCACTGCCTCCTCTGCCGATGGTGGTTACATCTCCGTTCTTTGCAATCCCTTGAAATCCGGCGACAACAACAACATCAAATGTCTTCAGCTCCCGAAGCAGCCGTTCACAGTTCATATCAATAATTTTTGCATTTGTATGGTCGTTATTTGTTCTTAATCCCGCCTGCGCCCCTGTTAATGCTGCGGCTTTAATCCCGTTTTGGAGAAGCGTATGCGCCATTGTAACACTGGAGATGATTTCTCCGCAGGACATTAAAAGATCCTGCTCTCTTTTTGTTACAAGCGGGTTATTCCCGCCGATTAAAGACAACAGAGTATCGGTGGCATAAGGGTCATTGAAACGTCCCATGGCCGAAACAACAACAACAACCTTGTAACCGGCGTCCAAAGCATCTCTGATATGTTCCCCTGCAAGTTTCCGCCCTTGCTCGTCTCTTACAGAGGTTCCTCCAAATTTTTGAATAATAATCTTCTCCATTAAAACACCTCAAAATTGTCGAGATAAGAGGCGGGAGGCATTTGGAGGCAGGCACAGACTCCGAAATGCCTCTCTGTCTTCCATGCATTTCCGGCAAAATTCCCTTATGTTCCGAACCAAAGCGCGATTATTTTACAATCCCCAACTCAATCAGGCTCTCAGCGATTTGAACAGAATTCAACGCCGCGCCTTTAAGAAGATTATCAGAGACAACCCACATATGGAAGCCCTTTTCTTCATGCAAATCTTTACGAATCCGGCCTACAAAAACATCTGGTTTTCCGACACAATCTGCAGGCATGGGATAAATTTGCCGTGAAGGATCGTCCTGAAGAGTAATGCCTGGCGCTCCTTTTAAGACCTCTTTAATATCCTCTGCACTAACTCCTTCTTTGTCGATTTCAAAATAGACGGACTCGGAATGGCCTACAGCCACCGGCAGGCGCACACATGTTGCAGCCACTTTTAAATCAGGCAGACTCATAATCTTTTTCGTTTCATTAATCATTTTCATTTCTTCAAAGGTAAAGCCGTTTTCTTCGAACACATCAATTTGAGGGATGGCATTAAAAGCAATTTGATAATGTTTTTCCTGAGATTTTACCGGGAGAATTTTCGGTTCTATTTCTTCTCCGTTTAAAAGAGCCTTCGTTTGAATATTTAATTCCTCTATTGCCGAAGCTCCGGCACCGGACACTGCCTGATAAGTGGAAACAATCACTTTGGAAAGACCGAATTCCCGGTAAACCGGATTCAGTGCGACAACCATCTGAATCGTTGAGCAATTCGGATTGGCAATAATTCCGTTATGATTTCGAAGCTCATCTTTATTTACTTCCGGTACAACAAGCGGTGTATTCTTATCCATTCTGAATGCACTCGTATTATCAACAACGACTGCACCTCTTTTCACCGCTTCAGGTGCAAGAGCTTTGGAAACACTTCCTCCGGCACTGAATAACGCAATATCTACCCCTTCAAAGCTTTCAGGTTTCGCTTCCTGGACAGTATATTCCTCCCCGTTAAAAGTAATCTTTTTTCCGGCAGACCGTGCAGAAGATAATACTGTTAATTTAGAAATAGGAAATTTCCTATCCTCCAACGTTTTTAACATCTGAGATCCTACGGCACCTGTTGCTCCGACTACGGCTACGTGAAAAGCTTTGTTTTCTGACATGAAATTTCCCCTTCCAATCTACAAATTTGTCCTCTTATCATTTTCAACAACATAAATAACTGCATCAACAGAAAACGAAAAGGTTCCGTTCTCCATTTGCTGGTACATACACCAACCTAATAATAACATTAATTTTAACATATTCATCAATGATTGAAAGAAACTTTTTTAATCTTTAATGAATTATGTGTTATCCAGAAATCTTTCTATAATAACCGGCTGGATTTGCTCCCCTTTTAATGCATGCTCGACCGTATCCAAAAGGAGCGGCATACGTGCAACCATGCTTGTCGGCTTTTTGACCGGACTGTCCTGGCCAAAAGGAATAAAAAATATATTTTTTGCGGCCATAAGTTTCATCAAATTAACGCCGTTTAACCCGAGTGCATCATTAGTGGAAATGCCAAGTACAACCGGCTTTCTGTTTCTCAGCGTTGCTTTTGCCGCCATGAGCACAGGATTGTCAGTGATCGCATTCGCCAGTTTACTCATGGAATTTCCTGTTAAAGGAGCTATTACCATGCAATCCAGCGGTTCTTTCGGACCGAGAGGCTCTGCTTCAACTATGGAGTTGATGGCTTCCCTTCCCGTTACTTCTTCTATTTTTTGAACCCAATCCTCTCCTCTGCCAAAGCGTGTTTCTGTGTTTTCTACAGTATATGTTACGACGGGGACGACTTCAGCTCCTGCTTTTACGAGCTTTTCAATTTCCGGAAATACGGCATCATACGTACAATGAGAACCAGTTAAGCCAAAACCGATTTTCTTTCCCTGTAAGCTCATGTCGCTTTCCCCTTTCGCTTTTGTAAATCTTCTTTCAGCAATTGAGCAAGAACATTCGCAAGTAATTTCCCGGCTGACTTCGGCGCCACAATTCCCGGCAGGCTGGGGGCAAGAAGTGCCTTTATCCCTCTTTTTTCAGCATAACGAAAATCTGTCCCGCCCGGTTTTGATGCAAGATCTATGATCAGCGTGTGAGCCGGCATTTTCGAAATAACGGAGGCACTGAGCACTTCATGTGGAATCGTATTAATCACGAGATCAGCATCGCAAATATTTAGTTCTAATTCCGTTAAATAAAAAGGAGTTAATGACATTTCAGTAATTCTGGCGATATGCTTGCTCTTTCTTGCTCCCACCCGCACACGGGCACCCAACGCGGAAAAGGCGCGTGCAACACTCATTCCGACTCTGCCCAGTCCGAGAACAACCACCTTTGACCCGTGAATGGTAAAATCAGTGTGCTGTATAGCCATCATAATCGTTCCTTCCACAGTGGGAATGGAATTATAAATGGCTACATCATCCCGTTCAAAAAGCTGAACCAATCGGCGCTTAGTCTGAGCAGTAATTCCTTTTAAATAAGAGTTGCTGATACCTGAATATATTGTGCAATGCTCCGGTGTTCTTTCCAGCATTTCTTCGAGGAGAAATATTCTTTCACTTGAAAAAATTGAATCCACCTGTCCTTCTGAATTCGTTCCGGCAACCGGCAAAATCAAGGCATCTATGCTCGAAAAATCTAATTCATCGATTTTCTCTTTAACAGCTCCTGCAAATGCATGGTCCAGTTGTTCAAAACCGATTAACGACAGTTTAGCATCCCGCTCTGTAAGTGTGCGGATAATTTCTATCTGTCTTGCATCGCCGCCAATAACTGCTACATGTAAACCAGTCAGCATGAATTTGTCACCTTCTTTTGTAAAATCAAATTACAAATGGATCGTCATATATGAATCATCCTATGATACAGATGAATATTAGGTGATATTTCCAACAAATTTCATGCCTCCATTCCTTCCCGTTCATTTAACAATATTGTTTTGCGTTGCAACTGCTTTGTTCATTTCAAGCACAGCAGCCGGCACGCCTGGAATCTTTTGGGGAGAGATCAGTTTAAATGCGGAAGAATGCAAAAAAACGCGGATTCTTGTTTCAAGAATCCGCGTTTTCAAGCTAATTATCCGTAACTTTGCCGTGGTTCCGGCATTACTCATCATCAGGAATATCTATAATAATCATATCCTGACCGATTTTTTTAATATGTGTCCAGGGAACTTTGACTTCTTCGCCCTGTCTTTTTAATCCGAACCATTTCAGGGACGGTATCAGCAAGGCTTTAATTTGTCCGGTGTTTACATCAATCTCCAAATCAGTCTGTCCCAATACTCCCAGGCGTTCGGCCTTCTTTACATCAACGATCTCTTTACCGCTTAATTCACTTAATCTCAGAGCAGCTCCCCCCATTTATTTGTCCTCCTTATATATGTATATCCTAAACCGGCAATTTAGAATAAAGGGGAGCGGACAACTGACTGACAGATTTCAACAGAGAATAAACCGGCAGTTATAAAAAACAGCCATATTCATTCTATTTTTCAGGAAGCTTGCCGTCGGGACTGATTAATGAAATGGAATAATCCCGGCTGAAAATATTGCGGGTAATTCTGTCCACACTGTCTTTTGTAACTTTATCAATTTCACTGATAATTTCATCCAAAGAGCGGTGTTTTTTAAGCAATAATTCATTTTTTCCATTTCTGCTCATCCTGCTGTTCGTACTTTCAAGACTTAGCATCAAACTGCCTTTTAACTGTTCCTTGCTGTTATTCAGCTCTTTTTCTGTAATCCCGTCCTGCTGCAATTTTTCCAAAGTCTCATGAATTGTCTCCAGTAATAATTCCAGCTGATCCGCGCCGGTTCCCCCGTAAATGGTTATTATTCCACTGTCCTTAAAAGCAGAATGATACGAAAAGATCGAATATGCCAGTCCCCTTTGCTCTCTTACTTCTTGAAAAAGCCGGGAACTCATACTGCCCCCGAGAATATTATTCATTACAATCAAGCTGTAAATATCCTCATGACCGACCGGAAGTCCCTGATAACCCAGGCACAGATGAGCCTGTTCCGTATCCTTCTTCTTTGCAATCCGGTTTGCATGAAAAACAGGTTTTTGTGAAGAAGTCTCCTTTTGTTTTCCGTCAAATTGACCAAAATATTTTTCAACTTTCCCGATAAAATCCTCGCCGATATTTCCGGCCACAGAGATAACCACATTTTCCGGAGTATAAAAATCAGACATATATGTTCTTAAGGAATCACCCGTAAACGTGATCAGCGTTTCCTCTGTGCCCAAGATCGGAAAGCCCAGGGAATGATCTTTATAGATGGCTTTGCTGAGCAAATCATGGACAATATCGTCAGGTGTATCCTCATACATTTTGATTTCTTCTAGAACCACTTTTTTCTCTTTATCTAATTCCTCTTCAACGAAGGTGGAATTAAAAAACATATCAGCAAGCACTTCTAGAGCAATTTCTGCATGTGTATCCAAAACTTTTGCATAATAGCAAGTATACTCCTTTGAGGTAAAAGCATTTACCTGACCGCCTATACTGTCAAATGATTCAGCAATTTCTCTCGCTGTGCGCGTTTTTGTCCCTTTAAAAAACATATGTTCCAGGAAATGTGAAATCCCGTTATTTTGTTCTGTTTCATTTCTGGAGCCTGTTCCAATCCAAACTCCAATGGCAACAGAACGGACAGTAGGGATATTTTCCAAAACAATTCGAACCCCATTTTGATAAGTATATCTCTTTATCACACAATTTCCTCCTGTTCTGAACCTTCGCTGCGGACATCCGGGCCGCAGTAACGCATACAAAGAGTCTTCAAATGATGCAGTAAACAGGGAGCCCCCTCTTCATTAAGGATCATCTTTAAAAGTATTATTCATCACCCGCTCTTCACTCATAAGTTCAGATAAAGTATCTATTTCCAGGTTCTTGTTTTTGATCTCTTTTATCAGCCTGTCTAAAGACTTGGCAGTTGGTTCAGTCGGATGCATTAAAACAATCGCACCATTATGAATTTTGCCCATAACCCTGTTAATAAGCTCTTCCGGAGAAGGGTTTTTCCAATCAATTGTATCCACACTCCATAATACTGTTTTCATATTTTCTTCAGCGGCAATTCTTACAACCTCATCCCGAAAGCTCCCGCTTGGGGGACCGAGCCATTGGGCATTTTCTCCGATTGTTGCTTTAATGACATCATTCGTTTTTTTAATTTCTTCTCTGATTCTGCCGGCTGATAACTGCTTCATATCGGGATGGGAATAGGAGTGGTTTCCAATCTCATGTCCGGCAGCTGCAATCATTTTTGCAAGTTCCGGATGATTTTTTACCCATCTGCCTTCGAGAAAAAAGGTTGCTTTTACATGATTCTTTTTTAGGGTAGCTAGAATAGGTGACAAGTATTCATTACCCCAGGCCACATTTATGATAAACGTGACCATCGGTTTGTCCGGATTCCCTTTATAAACAGGCGAGGGCGGAAGATCGTCGAGATGTAGGTCCGGGCTTACCTGTTTATAAACAAGCAGTTCCGGATGAAAACTGCCCTTTTCCTGCATCTTCTTATAAGAAGCGTCTATGTCAACTTTTAATCCGTTATATCCCGGGATTGCCCTCCATACCCGGTCATCAACGGCATCCTTTGGTTCCACCTCATATTGTGGCGCTTTAGATTTAATTTCTTCATATAATGGATCTACTTTTACTGAAACCGGCCAGGCATCTCCCCTTAGTTTGGCAACGTACTCATCTGTGAACGGGTTATTTACAATTATTATTGCAAGCAGAATTATCATAACAATATAAAGAAACTTTTTCATCCCTTTTGCCTCCTTCTTCTTTAAAATATGTAAAGAAAGGACAAGGTAGAACGATTGTGAAAATACTAATAAATATTAAACGATAAAAACGATTAAAAGTTAACATAATATTATTATAAGAAATTAAAATATCCAATTCTATAAATTTAATTAACATAAATTAATTATCGTTAACTTCTTTTGTGTAAAATTGCCGTTGCCAAGCTTGGAAGTGGGGGACGTGAGAAGCAAGACATGAAAAGTGGGGTGATAATTCTTTTCAGGTTCAAATAAAACCTATTTTCTCACACTTTCCATATCTCACCTCTCAAATCGCACCTACCGGAAGTATTGCCGCGGAAAATCCAGACTGCTGTCAAACATCCCTCATGAACACAAAAAGCCAGGGTTTTCCCTGACCTTTCACCGTGCACTGAGGCGGCAGCCGTATGAAATTACTTGTGCTGTGCCTTTTCCCTTTGTTTTCTTTGCTCACGTAATACAGCTTTTCTGGAAAGATTAATGCGTCCCTGCTTGTCAATTTCAGTTACTTTAACAAGAATCTCATCTCCGATGCTGACGACATCTTCCACTTTTCCAATCCGTTCTTCAGCGAGTTCGGAAATATGAACAAGACCGTCTTTTCCGTTTAGTATTTCAACAAATGCACCAAATTTTTCTATGCGCTTAACCTTTCCGAGATACATTTGTCCAACTTCAACATCACGGACAATATCTTCAATAATCTTTTTAGCCTTTTGGTTCATCTCTTCATCAGTAGAAGCAATGAAAATGGTGCCATCTTGCTCAATATCAATTTTCACACCGGTTTCTTCGATAATTTTGTTGATCTGCTTGCCGCTGGGTCCAATGACTTCGCGAATATTTTCAGGATCTATATGAACTGTTAAGATTTTCGGTGCATACGGGGAAAGAGTCTCCCGCGGTTTATCAATTGTTGACAGCATATGCTCAAGGATTTGCATCCGGCCTTTTTTCGCCTGTTGCAAAGCTTCTTCAAGAATTTCTCTGGACAAACCGGCAATCTTAATATCCATTTGTAATGCCGTTACACCTTTGGCGGTACCTGCTACTTTGAAATCCATGTCTCCAAGGTGATCTTCCATGCCTTGAATATCTGTCAATACGGTATAATTCTCACCGGATTTGACCAAACCCATTGCAATTCCGGCAACCGGAGCCTTAATCGGAACACCTGCATCCATCAGTGCCAGTGTACTGGCGCAAATACTTGCCTGTGAAGTGGACCCGTTTGATTCTAAAACTTCGGAAACAAGTCTGATTGTATACGGGAAATCATCCTCATCAGGAATCACCCGCTCCAATGCCCTTTCACCGAGAGCTCCATGCCCGATTTCACGTCTTCCCGGTCCTCTCATAGGCCCTGTTTCACCAACACTGAAACTTGGGAAGTTATAGTGATGCATAAAACGTTTTTCTTCCTCAATGCCCAAACCGTCAAGAATCTGAACATCACCCAGAGCCCCCAAAGTACAAATACTCAAAGCCTGGGTTTGTCCACGGGTAAAAAGTCCCGAACCGTGTGTCCTCGGCAATAAGCCTACTTCTGAAGACAAGGGGCGGATTTCATCAGGCTGGCGGCCGTCGGGACGTATCTTTTCCTCAGTAATAAGACGGCGTACTTCCTCTTTCACAATATTATCAAGAATCATATTTACCTGTTTGATGATTTCTTCATCTTCTTCTTCCTCATAACCGGCAAGAACTGAATCCTTGACTGCCTGGATGGCATCCTCTCTCGCATGCTTTTCTTTTACTTGAATTGCCTTGATCATGTCTTCTTCGCAAGCCTTGCGTATAACAGATTCCAGTTCCGGATCAATTTCAAACAATTCTACTTCCATTTTTTCTTTGCCTACTTTGGCGACAATTTCCTCTTGAAAAGCAATCAAACGTTTAATCTCTTCATGTCCAAACATGATTGCTTCAAGCATCACTTCCTCCGGAACCTCGTCTGCGCCGGCCTCTACCATGTTGATGGCGTCTTTTGTTCCGGCGACAACTAAATTCATATCGCTTTGTTCAGCCTGGGCAACGGTAGGATTAATGACAAATTCTCCGTTTATGCGTCCAACTGTCACACCCGCAATCGGCCCTTCGAAAGGAATGTCTGATATGCAGAGAGCCACAGATGAGCCCAATAATGCAGCCATTTCTGAGGAACAATCCTGATCAACACTTAAAACCATACTTATTATTTGAACTTCATTCCGAAATCCGTCTGCAAATAAAGGCCTGATTGGACGGTCGATTAGGCGGCTTGCCAAAATCGCTTTTTCACTGGGTCTTCCTTCGCGCTTAATAAAACCGCCGGGAATTTTTCCAACGGCATACAATCTTTCTTCATAGTTTACCGTTAATGGGAAAAAATCTAACTTTTTTGGTTCTTTGGAAGCTGTCGCAGTACATAATACAGCTGTATCTCCATAGCGGACTAATGCGGCACCGTTAGCTTGTTTTGCCATTTGGCCGATTTCTACCGTAAGTTTCCGGCCAGCCCAATCTATGGAAAAGACTTGCTTATCTTGTTCCATTTAATAACCCCTCTCTATTGACTCTCACAGGAGTTCAGTAAAATAGTCTAATTTCATCTCATGAGATTATTTTATAATAAATTGATGAATTATGTTGTAAATCCGGATAAAATATTTCATACTTGATTTGCGTCCGGGAAAATACTCTCTTCTCCCTAATAGTATGTACAATTATTTTAATCCTTAGGCCCTTCTAGAAAGATTGCCGGACTCCCGCCACAAAAATCCTGACAAACTTTTTAAATCCCCGGCCTCACAGCAAATGAAATGAAAATAAGCTGCAAAAGTGATGATTCCGATTGATTAACATCAAAAAAGCGGGAAAAATCCCGCTTTCGAACTATCGGCGTAAACCAAGTTTGTTAATAAGAACACGGTAACGCTGAACATCTTTGTTCCGAAGATATGTTAACAAATTACGGCGTCTACCAACCATTTTCAATAAACCGCGACGTGAATGGTGGTCCTTTTTATGAACACGCAAATGTTCATTTAATTTGTTAATTTCTTCAGTAAGGACAGCGATTTGCACTTCCGGAGAGCCGGTATCAGTCTCGTGAATCTTGAATTCATTAATGATTTCGTTCTTGCGCTCTTTAGAAATTGCCATCCGTTTTCACCTCCTGATTGTAATCCCCGTTTACCCAGCAAGCGTCGGTGACTCGACTTGCCAAGCAAAGGTTCATTTCGTACCGTTAAATAGAATACACTTATTTTCCGCAAATTGCAAGTCTATACATTATTTTTTTGATGGAATCCCACCTGTATATCCGCTTTTTCCGGTTGCTTTTTTAACTTTGAAAAATAAAACAAAGCTTCGATTTTATCTTTTTCAATTTGCGCAACAAGTTCTGAAACCCCGGGAAATTTCATTTCTTTCCGCAGCCGTTCATGCCATTCAACGGTAACTTCTTCTCCGTAAATATCTTCATGGAAATCAAAAACATGAACCTCTACAGAAAGTTTTTGGCTGTTTTCTCCGTAAAATGTCGGTTTATAGCCGACGTTGCATACACCATCATGCCATTTCCCTTTTACAAGCAACCGGACTGAATAAACTCCGGGCGGCGGAAGCAGATAATTTTCACGCATGTCAACATTCGCTGTTGGAAACCCTATCGTCCTGCCACGCTTGTCTCCATTGACGACCATACCGCTTGTTTTGTAAAAACGGCCTAAAAGGGCAGGCAAATCCTTTGTTTTTCCCTCACTGATTTTTTTCCGAATAAGGGAAGAACTGATTTTCTCCTTACCCAATTCCAGTTTGGAAACAATTGTATAGTCAAAAAGCTGCCGGGAATGAAAGGGCAGAGTTTCCATGGTGCCCTTGCCGAGACGCCCGTAAGTGTAATCAAAACCGGCAACTACATGGACAACATTTAAACCGATAATGTATTGATCGACAAACTCCTGGGGCAAAAGATTGGCAAATTCAGGAGTAAAGTGCACAATAAATAGACGTTCGATCCCCAGATCGGCAATCAATCTAATTTTTTCCTCCAACGGGGAAATATATTCCATAAATCGACCGTTCCTTCCCAAAACAACAGAAGGATGAGGATCAAAGGTCATCACTGCACTAGTCAAATTATTTTTGAGGGCAATCTCTTTTGCAGTCCTGATTACTTTTTGGTGACCGAGATGAACCCCGTCAAAATATCCAAATGCCATGGCCATTGGCGAAAATTGTTTTCTCTGAAATTCATGGGGATGCTCCACTTTAATGACTTCCACGCAAACTCTCACCTTTTCTTTAGCTGTACTGTTTTGTTTGACAATCATTTTTCCTCTAAACCCGGTATTTAAACATAAAATAATAAAATCCGTATGAATCGGGTTTTGTTCTTTCAGAAAGCAACACCTATGAACACTAACCATATATTTTTACAGCTTGTGAACGCGGATACCGGCTGGGTACGCCGACAGTGATCATCGGAGTTACGGGTCAAACAGGCGAACTGATCAATCAGCCAATACTTTAACCGGCTTTATTAAACCGGATTTTTTCGGATGAGCCTCATAAATGGCATATACCTTACCATTTTTATCTATAACTGCAACATGAGCATTTCCAAATTTCCAATCTGCCGGTGTTGGAAAAACGGCTCCATTTTTCACTTTCTCAATTAATTTATCATGTATTTGGTATTTCGGCAAACATGTTAATGCTGCTTCCAACGGTTTTAATTCTTCGGAGATTACTCCCGCTTCAGCCTTTTCCTTTATTTGTTCAAATGTTAAACAATCGGAGAGAGTGAAAGAAGCAGCTTTTATCCTTGTAAGGTCGGACATATGGGCAGGGTACCCCAGCATTTCTCCAATGGTAACGGCAAGTGTCCGAATGTATGTTCCTTTGCTGCATTCCGCCCGGAAGCGGAAGGCAATTTTTTCACCGGAAAATATTTCCCGGTCATCCAGCAAATCCAAACTGTAAATCATTACCGTTCTTGTCGGCCGTTCAACTTCGATACCTTGGCGGGCATACTCATATAGCTTTTTTCCATTCACTTTTACAGCTGAATACATCGGAGGTGTCTGTGAAATTTCACCGGTCAGTTTGCTTAAAACACCCAGAATTTCTTCTTTCGTAATCGGCCTTTCCACCGGCTTTACAGCAACAATATCCCCTGAAGCATCTTCTGTCGTCGTGGAAATCCCTAACGTTACCTCTCCTTCATAAGCTTTTCCGGCATCCGTTATATATTGGGCAACCTTTGTGGCCCTGCCAATGCAAATTGGCAAAACACCGTCCGTCTCAGGATCTAATGTTCCGGTATGGCCTATTTTCCGAATTTTTAATATTCTTCTCAATTTAGATACACAATCATGGGAAGTTAATCCTTTTGGTTTATATAACGGTAAAATACCTTCCATAAGGAACCAGGAACCACCTTCCGTTTATTAATAAAACCGTTGTGATAACAAACTTCGGCGAAAATAATCAATCCCATTCCCATTCATCAATTAATTCACCCGGCAATTTCCCGGTGAAATAGCAGAGGCGAGACGAGAATAAAGGATAGACAGATGTCTATCCTTTATTCCAGGCTCCCGCCATCTTTTTTGTTTTCTTTGTTCAATTCATGGAGAATGGACTCAATTCGATTTCCATATTCGATCGATTCATCGAATTCAAAGAATATTTCCGGTGTTTTTCTCAGACGGATTCTCTGGCCAATTTCTGAACGAATGAAACCTGTTGCCTTTATCAGCCCCTTTAATGTATCTTCCTTTGTTTTTTCATCACCAAGGACAGATATAAAGACTTTTGCCTGCTGAAGATCACCGGTGACTTGCACATCTGTGACAGTAACAAAGCCGACGCGAGGATCTTTTATTTTCCGGCTGATAATGTCACCAAGCTCCTTTTTCATTTGCTCTCCTACACGATGAGCCCGAAGACTCATTTATCATCACCCCTAGTCGTTAACAATCACAATATCCACCCGCAATTCTTATAAATGAAGGAAGGAAACGTTGCCATGCTTTTCCCGGGTCCAAAAAGTATCTACAACCATTCAATATTTGTAATTGTCCGTTCAATTTCCGGGAAAGAATCCAAAAAGCTGAGCGCCTTTTGCAATTCCAGTTCAGTACTTACATGGGAAGAGCTGACGGCAACAATGGCAATTTTAGTTCTTTGCCATGTATCATGAAAGTCTACCTCAGAAACAGAAACATTCAATTTTTGTTTAAGTCTCGTTAAAATGCGTTGTAAAACAGATCTTTTCTCCTTCAATGACCTTACACCGGGAATGATGCATTCACATGCAGCCAGGCCAATTACCATTAACGTGCCACTTCCTCCATAATAAATGCTTCGATGATATCTCCTTCTTTTATATCATTAAAATTCTTGATCGTTATTCCGCATTCGTACCCCTGGTTCACTTCTTTGACATCGTCTTTAAAGCGTTTCAGGGCATCGATTTCTCCTTCATAAATAACAATTCCATCACGAATGACACGGACTCCGCTGTTCCGGGTAACCTTTCCTTCCTGAACATAGCATCCGGCAATCGTACCGACTTTGGAAACCTTGAAGGTCTGGCGCACTTCCGCCTGACCGATAATTTTTTCCTCATACTCCGGATCAAGAAGACCTTTCATGGCCGCCTCAATCTCTTCGATAGCCTTATAAATAATTCTGTGGAGCCGGATATCAACCTTCTCTGATTCTGCCGTCCGTTTTGCGTTAATATCCGGGCGGACGTTAAAGCCGATTACGATCGCATTTGATGCCGCTGCCAGAGTGATATCCGACTCATTTATGGCGCCGACACCCGTATGAATGAGATTGACATTCACACCTTCTACGTCAATTTTCTGCAACGCGGCAGAAACTGCCTCTAATGTGCCTTGAACATCTGCTTTTAAAACTATGTTCAGTTCTTTCATTTCTCCCTGTTTCAGAGTTTCAAAAAGATTGTCAAGGCTGATCCGCGTTTTTTCACTGCGCTGGGCCTGGATTGCTTGTGTGGCCCGGGCTTCTCCGATTTGACGGGCAGTTTTTTCATCATCAAAGATGACAAACCGGTCACCGGCAAGCGGAACTTCATTTAAACCTGTGATTTCAACAGGTGTGGAAGGTCCGGCCTCTTTGATCCGGCGCCCCATATCATTTACCATGGCGCGGACACGTCCAAATGTGTTCCCGGCAACAATCGGATCGCCCACTTTTAATGTACCGTTTTGAACAAGTAACGTTGCAACCGGTCCTCTTCCTTTATCAAGCTGTGCTTCTATCACTGTTCCAACTGCCTTGCGATTGGGATTGGCTTTAAATTCTTCCATTTCGCTCACAAGCAGAATCATTTCCAAAAGCTGATCAATTCCTTGCCCTTTTAAAGCAGAGATAGGAACAAAGATCGTATCTCCTCCCCAATCCTCAGGAATCAATCCATGTTCGGTTAATTCTTGCATCACCCGTTCAGGATTGGCCGTTTCTTTATCAATCTTATTTACAGCAACAATAATTGGCACATCTGCAGCTTTGGCGTGGTTAATCGCTTCGACAGTTTGCGGCATTACCCCGTCATCGGCGGCTACAACAAGAATCGTAATATCCGTGATTTTCGCTCCCCGCGCCCTCATCGTAGTAAAAGCTTCGTGGCCCGGTGTATCGAGGAAAGTAATTTTTTTACCGTTTTCCACAACTTGATAGGCACCGATATGCTGGGTAATTCCTCCTGCTTCTCCCGCAGTTACCTTTGTATGTCTAATAGAATCCAGAAGCGTCGTTTTTCCGTGGTCAACGTGACCCATGATTGTTACTACAGGCGGTCTTTCCACCAGGTCCTCTTCCTTGTCTTCCGTAAAGTAAATTTCCAAGTCAGTGAGATCAACTTTGACCTCTTCCTCTACCTCCACGCCATAATCTGCACAGATTAATTCAATTGCATCTTTGTCAAGATCTTGATTTATAGTTGCCATAACACCAACCATAAACAGTTTTTTAATAATTTCAGAAGGTTCCCGGTGAAGTTTTTTGGCCAGCTCAGCAACTGTTAAGGATTCACTGAAAGTGATTTTTTCCGGAAGCTCCTTTTTCTTCTGCTGAACAGGCGCGGATTGCTGTTGTTTTTTTCCTTTGCCCTGCTGTTGTTGGTTCTGTTTATGTTTCGGTTTACTTTTATTAAATGGTTTAAGCTCCTTTTCCTGACTTTCTTGTGCCCCTCTTTTTCCTTCTTTCATTTTAGGTGCGGATTTTGTTTTTGCTTTTCTGGGCTGTCCGGCTAATTCTTGTTCCCCGCCGGCACCGCGTCTTTTGGCAGGCTCTGCTTTTTGTTGGCGCGGTTTGGATGATGGTTTCTGCTCCCTTGTTTGTTTGCGGTCCTTTGATTGCTTATTACAGTTCGCTTGCGGACTTTCTTTTTTGTCAAACAGACCGTCAAGCTTGTTTATTGCTTCCGCATCGATGGTTGCCATGTGGTTGGAAACTTCAATATTCATTTCCTTCAGTTTGGCAATAACCTCCCTGCTGGATACATTTTGCTTTTTGGCATATTCATAAACACGCATTTTACTCATATTTACACCCCCGCTAGATTTAATCGAGCACTTGTTTCAGCTTGTTGGCAAATCCTCCATCTAAAACTGCCACTACTACGCGGGCTTCTTTTCCAATAGATTGTCCGAGCAAAAAACGGTTTTCAACAATTTTATATGGAGTTTCATAGGATTTGCATTTGTCTGTAATTCTTTTGGCTGTATTTTGCGATGCATCGGCAGCCATGAGTACAAGCTTTACCCGGCCTTTCCGGATTTCTTTAATAACTAAATCCTCACCTGATATGATTTTCCGTGCCCGATTGGCTAATCCAAGTAATTGCATCCACTGGTTTGAACTCATCAGGTTAGCCGTTTCTCCTTCCCGACTAGCTCTAACAGCTCATCATAAATGGAATCATCTATATCTGCCTCAAGATGATTTTTTAAAATATTTTTCTTTTTTGCCAGAAGAATGGCTTCCTCATCTTTCAAAAGATAGGCGCCTCGGCCCGATTTTTTTCCCGTCGGATCTACAGACACATCTCCTTCTTTCGAGCGGACGATACGAATGAGTTCTTTTTTTGGTCTCATTTCGCCGGTGGCGACACATTTGCGCATAGGAACCTTTCTTTTCCTGACCATTCGTCATTCACCTCTTACTTAATCTTCCTTATACTCATCTTCAGTGTCAAAGTCGAATGTAAAATCAGAGTCAATTTCTTCCTCATCTTCATCAAAAGAAAGAATTCCTTCGTCTTTCGGATATATCCCCGCTTCCCTGGCATCCGATTCCGACTTAATATCAATTTTCCAGCCGGTCAATTTGGCTGCAAGCCGGGCATTTTGTCCCCGTTTTCCGATTGCCAGAGACAACTGGTAATCAGGAACAATAACCGTTGTTGATTTTTCTTCTTCATTCACTATCACATCCAAAACCTTGGACGGGCTCAGTGCATTTGCAACGAATTCTACCGGATCGGGAGACCATTTAACAATATCAATCTTTTCTCCCTTTAACTCATTAACAACTGCCTGGACGCGCGCTCCTTTGGGACCGACACATGCGCCGACAGGATCCACCTCCGGATTATCGGAATGGACTGAAATTTTCGATCTGTCTCCTGCTTCCCGTGAAACTGATTTAATTTCAACCGTTCCGTCATAAATTTCAGGAACCTCCAGTTCAAATAACCTTTTCAGAAGTCCGGGATGAGTTCTGGAAACATAAATTTGCGGTCCTTTTGTTGTTTTTTCCACTTTCGTAATATAAACTTTTATCCGGTCATGGGGCTGATATTTTTCATTAGACATCTGCTCATTGGCAGGTAAAATCGCTTCGATCTTCCCAAGATCGACATAAATAAATTTCGAATCTACACGCTGGACAATGCCTGTCATAATGTCTTCTTCCCGATCGATAAACTCAGAATAAATAATTCCTCTTTCTGCCTCCCGAACCCTCTGCATAACAACCTGCTTAGCCGTTTGGGCGGCAATTCTCCCGAATTCCTTTGGAGTCACCTCAAGCTCAACTATATCTTCAAGTTGATAATTTGGATTGATCTTAAGAGCATCCTCGAGAGAAATTTCCAGCCGAGGGTCAAACACCTCTTCAACCACTTCTTTCCGGGCATAAACCTTCATCGGTCCAGTATCAAGATCAAAATCAACTCTGACATTTTGTGCCTGATTAAAGTTTCTCCGATAAGCAGAAACCAACGCTGCTTCTATTGCTTCTATAATCACTTCTTTTGAAATGCCCTTTTCACTCTCAATCTTGTCAAGAGCATCAAGCAATTCACTGCTCATTTACATGTATCCCCCTTCAGAAATTCCTTATCACAAAAATACCGTTTTCAAAACAAATACTGACAAATAAAAACTTTGCCAGTATTTACTCTAAATGAAACAGGGTGTAAAGCTTTATGAATAGAGCGGCAAACATCATGAAAATGTTACAGCCAAGCGAGCGCTGGAAACTTTGTCATACGGGATATGAACAAGTTTTCGTTTTGTTTTAACCTTTATTTCAACAGCTACAACATGCCCGTCAAAGCTTTTTAATAACCCTTCAAAAACTTTTTCCCCTTCAACCGGTTCATATGTTTTAATCAATACATTTTTCCCAATCGCCTTTTCAAAATCCTTTTCCTTTTTTAACGGGCGTTCTGCACCGGGTGATGAAACCTCCAAAAAATAGTTATAGGGGATTGGGTCAACCTCATCAAGCTTCTCACTCAGTCTTTCACTGACCAGTTCACATTCTTCAATACCGACTCCGTTTTCCTGATCAATAAAGACACGAAGAAACCAGTTTTTCCCTTCTTTTTTATATTCAATATCAACCAATTCTAAATTCAGTTCATTGATAATCGGAACGACAAGATCCTCGACGACTTTTACAACCTTACTCATTTTTTCCCTCCTCACGTATATATATTTGTCTTTGATTGAAGACAGGATGCTTGACATGCTCCAAAAGAATCCCCGGAATAATGCCGTCAGCGCAATTGTTCCAGGGAAACCAGAAATGAGACACAGGCTGAGCCCATAGCTATGTACCGTAATCAAAAAAGTTCTGCAAAACAAAAGAGCGGGGACGCCCCACTCTTTTCCACGAGAGTTATCGATAGTATTTCCAATAAAAATATACCATAACCATTTTTGTAATGCAAATGGATTCCGTTGCGTCCGTTGTGTGTTATAGTTTTCCCGGCGGAAATTAAAATAAAGATAACTGATTTTGCTCCGGCAACCCGGCCAGACAGCCGTGACTATCCAAAAATTCAAGAATGGTCTTGGACACTTTTCCGCGAATTTGCAAATCTTCCTTGGAAAGAAATTCCCCTTCTTCTCTCGCTTTTACAATATTAATGGCTGCATTTGTCCCGAGTCCCGGAATAGCCGTAAACGGCGGAATCAGGGAATTTCCATCAATCAGGAACTGAGTTGCATCCGAACGGTACAGATCGATCGACCGGAATGAAAAACCTCTTTGCGTCATTTCCAAAGCCAATTCAAGCACGGTAAGGAGGCTCTTTTCCTTCGGTGTTGCATCCAGCCCTTTGGCATTGATTTCTTCAATTTTTGCCCGGATTGCATTTGATCCCTTTGTCATTACATCAATATCAAAATCCTCTGCCCGGACAGTAAAATAAGCAGCATAGTAGTAAATAGGATAATGAACCTTAAAATAGGCAATGCGGAGAGCCATCATGACATACGCCGCAGCGTGAGCCTTGGGAAACATGTATTTTATTTTCTTACAGGAATCAATGTACCATTCAGGAACCTCATTTTTCCTCATTTCCGCTTCCATTTCCTCTGTCAGTCCTCTTCCTTTTCGGACGGACTCCATGATTTTAAAAGCGAAGGAAGGCTCCAATCCCTGATAAATTAAATACACCATGATATCATCACGACAACCGATTACTTCAGATAAAGTACAAATATTATTCTTTATTAACTCCTGGGCATTTCCCAGCCATACATCTGTTCCATGTGACAGACCCGAGATTTGGACAAGCTCGGAAAACGTAGTCGGTTTTGTCTCCTCAAGCATTTGCCGGACAAAACGGGTTCCAAACTCTGGAACACCAAGGGTTCCTGTCTTACACATGATTTGGTCTTCAGTAACACCGAGTGAGTCTGTGCCGCTGAACAACTTCATAACCTCCGGATCATCCGGCGGAATTGTTTTTGGATCAATCCCCGTTAAATCTTGAAGCATCCGAATCATCGTCGGGTCATCATGCCCGAGAATATCAAGCTTCAAAACATTTGCATCAATAGAGTGGAAGTCAAAATGCGTTGTCCTCCATTCAGAATTTCGGTCGTCCGCCGGGTATTGGATCGGAGTAAAATCAAAAACATCCATATAATCAGGAATAACAATAATCCCTCCAGGATGCTGCCCTGTAGTCCGTTTGACTCCCGTACATCCTGCAGCAAGACGGTCCACCTCGGCACCACGGAGATGTAAATTATGATCTTGTTCATAGGCTTTTACATAACCGTATGCCGTTTTGTCTGCCACTGTACCAATTGTACCGGCGCGGTAAACATAATCTTCACCGAACAACACCTTCGTATAATTATGAGCCCTCGGCTGATATTCCCCTGAAAAGTTCAAGTCAATATCGGGAACCTTATCCCCTTTAAAGCCCAAAAACGTCTCAAACGGAATATCGTGCCCGTCTTTTTTGTACTTCGTTCCGCACTGAGGACAATTTTTATCAGGCAAATCAAAACCTGAACCGACAGAACCATCATTGAAAAACTCTGAATGCTTGCACTGCGGGCAAACATAGTGGGGCGGAAGCGGATTAACCTCGGTGATTTCCGTCATTGTCGCTACAAAAGACGAACCGACAGAACCGCGGGAACCGACTAAATATCCGTCCTCCAACGATTTTTTCACAAGTTTATGGGAAATTAAATAAATAACCGCAAAGCCGTGCCCGATAATACTTTTCAGTTCTTTCTCAAGTCTGGCCTCAACAATATCCGGAAGCGGATCGCCGTAAATGCTTTTAGCCCGCTCATAGCTCATGGAACGAATCTCCTCTTCAGCGCCCTCTATCTTCGGAGTGTACAATTTATCCTTGATCGGCTTCACATCTTCAATCATGTCGGCAATTTTATTTGTATTCGTAACAACGATTTCTTTCGCCTTTTCTTCCCCTAAAAATCTGAAAGCATCGAGCATTTCATTTGTTGTCCGGAAGTGAACGTCAGGAAGCTTATGACGGTTGAGCGGATTTGCTCCACCCTGGGAGCTGATCAAAATTTTCCGGTAGATTTTGTCTTTCGGATCCAAATAATGAACATTCCCTGTAGCCACAACCGGAATCCCCAGCTTATCGCCGAGCTTAACAAGGTTCTTAATAATATCTTCTAAATTCTCTTCGTCTCTCACAAGCTCCAGTTCGATTAAGTGGGCATATACTTCCTTTGGATGGACCTCAATAAAATCATAGAATTTAGCTATTTCTTCGACCTCTTCAAAGGCTTTTTGCATCATGCCTTCAAAGACTTCCCCCTTATCGCAGCCCGAACCGACAATAATTCCATTCCTGTGTTTTTGCAAAACCGAACGGGGGATCCTTGGAACCCGGTAAAAATAATCAATATGTGCAAGGGAAACAAGCTTAAAAAGATTTTTCAGGCCCTCCTGCGTTTGCGCGAGCAATGTGCAATGATACGGACGGGCCCGCTGATACGCGTTGCCGTTCCCTGTATTTTCATTTAACCGATTATGATGCAAAATTCCTTTTTTCTGTGCATCTTTTAACATCAAGATAAATAAATTTCCGGTTGCTTCAGCATCATATATGGCCCGGTGATGCTGGGTAAGTTCTACATTAAAATGTTTTGCCAGCGTGTTAAGGCGGTGGTTTTTCAGCTCAGGATAAAGAAATCTTGCCAATTCCAACGTATCAATAACAGGATTTTGCGCTTTTTCAATACCGGCCTTCCGAAAACCGACATTCAAAAAGCCCATATCAAAGGAGGCATTGTGAGCCACTAAAACAGAATCGCCAATCCAGGAATAAAAGTCCCTTAAAACTTCCTCCGGATCGGGGGCATTTCGAACCATATCATCGGTGATTCCCGTCAATTCAATCGTTGTCGCCGATAATGGATGATGGGGGTTGGCGAAAGCTTCAAATGTATCAATAACTTCTCCCTGATAAATTTTCACGGCGGCCAGTTCAATTATTGTGTCATAGACAGCCGACAACCCGGTTGTTTCCACGTCAAAAACAACATAAACAGCATCCTCCAGAAGGATGTTTGATTCATTATAAGCAATCGGCACCCCGTCATCAACCAAGTTCGCCTCTACTCCGTAGAGGACTTTTATACCGTGCTTTTTTCCAGCGCTGAACGCTTCAGGAAAAGACTGCACGACCGCATGGTCTGTTACGGCTATTGCTTTATGTCCCCAATCTTTCGCCCGGGCAATCAGTTCACTGACAGATGTAACGGCATCCATCTGACTCATCGGAGTATGGACATGCAATTCAACCCGTTTTTCGTCTTCCGGGGCAGTGTCTTTTCTTTTTTCTCCGGCTACCTCTGTCAGGTCATGGGCAATCATGACCAAATCACGGACAAATGTATCATTTTGCACGCTGCCCCTGACTCTCAGCCACATGCCTTTTTTGACCCGTTCAAACAAAGAAGCATCCTCTTTATCCTTGGAGAACATCTTAACCATTATTGAACTTGTATAATCAGTAATTTTAAAGGTTAACAATGTCCGGCCGCTTTTTAATTCTCTTGTTTCGGCAGAAAAAACATATCCTTCTATCACAATTCTTTTTTCTTCATCGACAATGTCAATCAGCCGGCGGAATTCCGCATCATCCTTAATTGGAAATCCGACAATTAAAGGGCCGCCGGAACCTTCCCCGTTTTTTGAATTATCTTTTTCAGAGGCCTGCTTTTCCATTTCGAGCAGAGCCTGCATCCCTCTTTCAAGATCCTCTTGCTCTTTTTGCTTTAAAAACATTTCATATTGCTGGTTTTGTTCAGCGGACAAGTTTCGATTAATACGGGCATCAACAGTAATACCTTGGAAACCGAAGTCCTGATAAGTCTGGGCAATGAGAGAAGCATATTTCTGTTTAATCGTCATTTCCTCCAGTTCGTTGCCGACCGTAACCGTAATCCGATTTCCGTTCACACCTGGAACTTGCTCATAAAGGAGTCTGGCAACCGGCGGAGCCATGCAGTCAATTTCCTGCAAACATTTGCGCCAATAATCCAAAATTAATTGTTCAGACATATCAGAATTTCTTACATTAATCGTATAAGAAATCTTCGCTATATTTGTAAAAGCCTTTTCCAGTTTCGAGACAAACGTCTCGAGGACGGCAGCAGGTAAAATATGTTTAAATAAAAAATAAAAATGCCATTTCCTTGCTTTTTTCTCAACAACTACTTTTTCTATTTCTGCTTCATGAAAATGGGATACGAACATTTCATCTGTCAACTGAATATGTTGGAGCAATAGCTGAAATCGCTCTTTCTTACCCGCGGCGTCACTCATTACTCTATTCTCCTCCCTGATTTTTCACATCGACAACTCCATTAACTTCTGTAATTATAACATACGAAAAATATTTAAAAGCCTTTAAAAAAACTTCTCCGTTACAAATGATTGGCAAAAATCTTCCCCCTTTTCAAAATAAGATGACGGGTTATTTTTCTGTCCAACAGTTGCAGCACTGTTTTTCGGAACGCTGTAAAAAAACGGCATATTTACCCATAAAATAAACAGGTTCCGCAAATTTTTGGAACCTGTTTATTTCCGCTGTTTTCATCAAAGCCGTTATTTTTGAACAATAGCAGAAACAGAGCGGTTAATGGTTGCTCTTTAAGAGCACCGCTCAAGTGCCGGACAGAAATAAAGTGTTTATTTTATTTCAGTGAGAATTTCCTTTAATGTCTGTAATAAATGATCTGCTTCCGTTTCAATGATTTCCCCTGTTTTTCTAATTTTCACTTCTACGATTCCTTCCGAAGCCTTCTTCCCTACAGTAACCCGTACAGGCAAACCGATTAAATCCGAATCGGCAAACTTTACACCTGCTCTTTCCGCCCTGTCATCGAGCAGGACATCATAATGATTGTTTTTCAATAAAGCATAAAGTTTTTCAGCCAGTTCCAATTGTGTCTCATCTTTTGTGTTCACCGGAATGAGATGGATATGGAAAGGAGCAATATTTTCAGGCCAAACAAGCCCTTTATCATCATTGTACTGTTCGGCAATAGCAGCCAATAACCGTGAAACCCCGATTCCATAACAACCCATAATCATCGGTTTTGTTTTCCCGTTCTCATCCAAATAAACAGCATTCATCGCTTCACTGTATCTGGTGCCGAGCTTAAAGATATGGCCTACTTCAATTCCCCTGGCAAAAACGATTTTTCCCTGTCCGTCCGGAGAAGGATCGCCTTCCTCGATAAATCGGATATCTTCATATCGGCTCACTTCGAAATCACGATCCGGATTGACATTAATAAAATGATAGTTTTCCTCATTTGCCCCGCAAATCCCGTTAACGACCGCTTTCACCGCATGATCGGCAATTATTTCCACATTTTTTACATGAACGGGACCGAGGAAACCGACTTCACACCCGAGAACCTGTTTTGTTTCTTCAGGATCGGCAAGTTCCACGACATCCGCGCCAAATATGTTCTTTAATTTCACATCATTCACGTCATGATCGCCGCGCACTAATGTTAATACATATTTATCATCAACTTTAAAGAGTAAAGACTTGATACAATTCTCCGGTTTTGCATTTAAAAAGGCGGAGACCTCTTCGATGGTTTTTTGATTTTCTGTCAATACTTTCTCAAGCGGCTTTTCCGTTTCATCACTGCGTTCATATACCGTTACAACCGGAGCCATTTCGATATTTGCCGCATAATCTGACGTATCGGAATAAGCAATAGTGTCTTCACCCACGTCAGACAAAACCATAAATTCATGAGTATCTGTTCCGCCCATGGCACCTGAATCGGCAATCACCGCACGGAAATTCAAATGCAGACGGCGGTATATATTCGAATATGCATCAAAAAATTTATCATATACTTCATCAAGGCTCTCTGTTGAAGCGTGAAAAGAATAAGCATCCTTCATAATAAATTCTCTTCCCCGCATAAGTCCGAAACGGGGACGCTTTTCATCACGGAATTTCGTTTGAATTTGATATAAGATTAACGGTAATTTCTTATACGATTTTACCTCATTGGCAACAAGGTTTGTAATTACCTCTTCATGAGTGGCACCGAGAGCAAATTCTCTTTCATGACGATCCTTTAGTCTCATCAATTCAGGACCGTACGTATACCAACGTCCGGATTCCTGCCAAAGTTCCGCCTGTTGCAACGCGGGCATTAAAAGCTCCACTCCGCCAATCTTCTCCATTTCCTCCCGGATGATCTTCTCTATGTTTCTTAATACTTTATGAGCAAGCGGCAAGTATGTATAAATCCCACTGGCATTTTGTCTCATATACCCGGCTCTTAATAAGAGTTGATGACTCTTAATTTCTGCATCACTGGGCACCTCGCGCAAAGTCGGGATGAGCATCATACTTTGTTTCATTCTTCAATAACACCTCACAATTGATTCATTTTTACAATAAAAAAAGCCGGACACCTTATCTTTCGGCGAAAGCACCGGCAAATTTCCGTTTTTTAAAATTGCTGACCAAAAATCCGTCTGTGCATTTTGGCATAATTTAATCTTCATGATACAGAACATTTTATGCTTCATACCCGGTATAGGCATGAAACCGCTGCATGGTCATAATTCCGGCGGGTATGAAGCAATAAACCGTCATGCACTGAACATCGTTACATCAGATTAAATCCAAACCCGGAGCATCTTTATTTCAAAAAGAATCGCTGTATGTCATTCCAAGTGACTACAAGCATTAACAACATAAGGAGCGCGAAGCCGATAAAATGAACCATTCCTTCCTTATGCCTGTCAAGCGGTTTTCCCCTTAAACCTTCAACCGCAAAGAACAAAAGCCTGCCCCCGTCTAATGCGGGAATAGGAAGAAGATTCATGATCCCGAGATTAATACTCAAAAGACCGGTCCATTTCATTAAATAGAGTATTCCTCCATCCTTTGCCACTGTGTCCGTGGCGGCATATATCCCGACAGGACCGGACAGGGCGTCAATAGAAAACTGCCCCGTAATAAGCTTTCCGAGAATTTTAAAAATCTCGATCGTCATGATATAAACTTCTTTGGCTCCGTTTATGACCGATTGACCGACCGATTTTTCCATAGGGGTGTACACACCGATTAACCCGATTGTTTCCCCGTTCACCTTATGCTCTTTCGGAGTCACAGGAATGATCATCTCTGCTCCGTCACGTTCGATGAAAAATTCCACTTCTTTATTGGGATTTTTCTGCACAATTTCAACAACGTCTTCCCAGCTCGACACCTCAGCCCCGCTGATCGAATTAACGATGTCTCCCTCTTTCAAACCTGCCGCAATTGCGGCTCCATCCGCAGTCAATTCACCCAACTTGGGTTCATTTGTCGGGATCCCCTGGATCAAACCAATCAAAACAAAAATCAGAAATGCTAATACAAAATTAGCTGCAGGACCGGCAAAAATCGTTACCGTCCGTTGCCAAAGGGTTTTCGAAGCAAATTGCCGATCATACGGAGCAATTAGAGTCTCTGTATCGTTTTCAACGATATAAGCTTTTCTGCTTACTGAGAAAGTTTTTAATGTTTCTTCATCCCCGTCTTCGTAGCCTTTTATCATTAATTCACGTTCCAGATCCGCCTCTTCTACCTCAATAACACGAATATCCGGATATTTTTCCTTATTATTTAAAATGATTTTGCAGACTTGATTATTTTCATCGAACTTTAAACCTACCCGATAGCCGGCCTTGAGTTCAACCATTTCCGGATCCTCTCCGGCCATCCTTACATATCCGCCGATGGGCAATAACCTGATTGTATAAAGAGTTTCTCCCTTTTGATACGAAAACACCTTAGGTCCAAAGCCAATTGCAAATTCACGGCAGAGTATGCCTGCCCTTTTGGCAAAAATAAAATGTCCCAGTTCATGAAAAAATACCAATGCCCCGAAAATAATGATAAAGGCTATAACTGTACTCAAAATTTAAACCACCTTTTATGTTAGAAGTGAATTTACGAACTCACGCGTTTTCCGATCAACCTCTTCAATCGTAAATAAATCGGGATTACTCATATTATTATGGGAAGCTAGAGATTTTTCAACTAAATCTTCAATTTCCAAAAAAGTTATTCTTCCTTCGAGAAACGCCGCAACGGCTACTTCATTTGCTGCATTCAAAACAGTCGGCATCGTTCCGCCAGCTTTTCCTGCTTCATAAGCAAAATGCAGACAGCGAAAACGCTCTAAATCTGCTTTTTCAAAATGAAGCCGGCCAATTTCAGCAAGATTCAGCCTTTTTGCACTTTTAAGCGGCAATCTGTCCGGATAAGATAATGCATATTGAATGGGAACCCGCATATCCGGAGTGCCCAACTGGGCAATAACGCTGCTGTCATGAAACTCAATCATTGAGTGAATAATGCTCTCCCGGTGAAGCAACACATCAATTTGATCATATGGGATGGAAAACAGCCAATGGGCTTCAATCACTTCGAGCCCTTTATTCATCATTGTGGCTGAATCTATAGTTATTTTAGCACCCATAGACCAATTTGGGTGATTTAATGCTTCTTCCACAGTCACGTTTTTCAATTCTTCCCTGGAACGATCGCGGAAACTTCCTCCTGAAGCAGTAAGAATCAATCTTTCGATATTGTCCTTTTTTTCTCCTTGCAATGCTTGAAAAATAGCCGAATGCTCACTGTCAATCGGCAGCAATTCAACACCGTGTTTTTGCGCTGCCTCCATTACTAAATGCCCGGCAGTAACCAATGTTTCTTTATTTGCCAGGCAAATAGTTTTGCCATCGGCAATAGCTGCCATCGTCGGGGCAAGTCCGACGCTGCCGATTACCGAATTTACCAAAACGCTGCCTTTATGATAGACAGCTGCCTCTGTTAATCCTTCAGAGCCATAAGTAAACTTTATTTCCGGAAACTCAAGTTTTAGTGTATCCGCATCTTCTTTTTTCATAACGGATACCAATTCCGGCCGGAATTCAGAAATAATTTTACGCGCCAAATGGATATTGCGGCCGACAGACATTGCTGACAGTTTGAAATGTGTTGAATGCTCTCTTATAACATCTAAAGTTTGTGTCCCAATTGATCCTGTTGCACCCAATAAATTAATATATTTCAAGATGTTCACTCCGATTCAACAAAAGAAGTTTTTTTAAATAAATATTCCGCATTGTCACCTGACTTCAGACGGAAGCGGTCAGAATTAATTTTACGCAGCATTAAATCATGTAAAGAAAATACAAGAAGGGCCAAACAAATATTAAACTGTCAAAACGGTCCAAAATTCCGCCGTGGCCGGGCAGTATGCGGCCTGAGTCTTTTACACCATAATGGCGCTTAAGGGCCGATTCAGCAAGATCTCCGACTTGTCCGAAAACAGACAGGACAATGGTCATGATGACAAGTTTCGGAAGGGAAATTCCCAAATCGCCAAACACGAAGAAAAGGACGGCCACAACAAGTGCGGAGAGGATTCCGCCCACGGAACCTTCAATTGTTTTTTTCGGACTGATTTCGGGCCAGAGCTTATTTTTTCCGAAAGCCCTGCCGATAAAGTAAGCGCCGGAATCAGTCGCCCATATCATGAATAATGAATAAAAAAGTAATTGAAGGCTGATTTCGCGGATTTCAATAAAATACAAAAACCCCATTCCGACATAAATGGTTCCCAAAATGGAAAAAGCAACATCATCAAACGTAAATCTGTTTTTGGTTGCTACCGTATATGTCAGAAAAAACAAAATAAGCAATAGTGCAATCTCAACTTTTGAATACTTTCCGGCAAAAAGGAACTCCGCGTAGTCACCCGGCAATAAAAGGATCCATAAGATAAGAAGAGAGATAATTCCCGGAACAGAGAACAGTTTGACTTTCCGCATTCTTAATAATTCATATAAACCTATTGTTGCTATTAAATACGCCAGCAAAACAAGGGGAACTCCCCCGAAAATGACCAATGGCAAAAACGCAGCCATGGCCACAACTGCTGTAATGATTCTTTGCTTCATCTAAAACCCACACTTTCACACTGCATTTAACCGGCAGGAGAAACAAACACCGGTTTTTCCCGAACCGGTTTTAATATTCATAATCTTTTTAACCGAACATAAATGATTGCATCCAAAACGTTATGTATTAGAAACAAAGAGGAATTTAAACACCGCCGAAGCGCCGCTGCCTTTTTTGAAATTCCTCAATTGCATCAAGAAAAAATTGTTCGTTAAAGTCCGGCCACAAAACATCGGTAAACCAAAACTCCGTGTACGCCAGTTGCCAGAGCATAAAATTGCTCAGTCTTATTTCACCGCTTGTTCTAATCAGCAAATCAGGATCAGGGAGATTATTGCTCATTAAATATTGTGAGAAAATTTCCTCATTGAGTCCATCCTCACCAATTTTACCATCCCGGCTGTCCCTGATGATATGTTTGACCGCTTCAATTATTTCTGTACGGCTCCCATAGTTTAGGGCGAAATTCAAAATCAAGCCGTTATTATTTTTCGTTTCCTGAATCGCTTTTTCCAACGCATTCAATGTATGTTTGGGAAGGTTCTGTTTGCTTCCCATCATTCGAACCTGCACATTTTCTTCAATAAGTTCAGGCAAATAATCATTCAAATAATCTTGGGGAAGTTTCATTAAAAAGTCTACTTCTGTCTTTGGTCTTTTCCAATTTTCGGTAGAAAAAGCGTATAAAGTTAATGTTTTAATGCCCAGTTCTCCTGCAATCCGGGAAATCTTCCGGACAACCATCATCCCTTCTTTATGTCCGGCAATCCTGGGAAGATTTCTTTTCCTTGCCCATCTCCCGTTGCCGTCCATAATAACAGCCACATGTGCCGGTATTTCCCTTTTTTTTATCATCTCTATGCGCTCCCGGAGATTGGAAGAAGACTTTTTCTTCCTCCAAAGCTTTATTTTTTCAAACATTCGTCGGATCCTCCAAAAAGAGATTGATTACATCCCCGATTATCGATTCATCTTCACTCATTTAAAAATCTTAACATACTTACCTGAAGGACTGAAGTTTTAATTTGGTAATCATTTTATCCAACCGGGGAAGAACGGATAATTCCTTTTGTCCCTTTTTTCACATCTGCGGCAAAGTTTTTCTTCTACTATAATAATCATATCAATTTTAACGCTTTTATCATACCAAAAAAGGAAAAGGATATCTTGAAAAAATTATGTATAAAACATATAAATTACAATTTCTTAAACATAAATTGTAAAACGGACAGGAAAACAAGCCTGTTTGGCGGCGCCTTGCCGGACTTTATACAGTAAAAGAAAAACCCCCTATTTAAAGAGGGTTTGCGTACTGTGATTATCCAAGGAAATGTTCTAAAAAACTTTGTGCTTCTGCAGGACGGAGTCTGTATATACATTAAAAGCCGATGCCGGCAGCCTCCATCCCCTTCCCCGGTTTTGATTCATCCCGGCTCTGCCTGATTCCGGTTCACAACAAAAACATCTTTAAACTTCCATAATTTCCTTTTCTTTTTCTTTGGTTAAATGGTCAATTTTATTGATGTAATCATCTGTGATCTTCTGAACATCATCTGAATAACCGCGAAGATCATCCTCAGAAATATCTCCGTTTTTCTCCATTTTCTTTAACTCGTCATTCCCGTCACGGCGGATATTCCGTATCGCAACTTTCGCTTCCTCAGCTTCTTTTCTGACGACCTTTACCAATTCTTTGCGGCGTTCTTCCGTCAGCGGAGGAATGGATAGGCGAATCAGATTGCCATCGTTTGAAGGGGTTAAGCCAAGGTCTGACTTTAAAATAGCTTTCTCAATTTCACCCAAAACGGACTTGTCATAAGGCTGAATGACAAGAAGTCTTGCTTCCGGCACTGATACTCCGGCCAATTGATTGATTGGAGTAGGAACTCCGTAATAATCAATCGTAATTCTGTCCAGCAAGGAAGCATTGGCACGACCGGCTCTGATGCTCGCCAACTCACGGGAATACGCTTGAACGGCTTTCGACATTTTTTCCTTTACATTCGCGATGACTTGCTTTGGCATAATTATTTCCCCCTAACTATAGTTCCTATCGTTTCACCTAAAATGGCGCGTTTAATATTTCCGCTTTCCGTTATTGAAAACACAATTAACGGAATGTCGTTATCCATACAAAGGGAGGATGCCGTTGAATCCATCACAGCCAAACCTTCCTTTAACAGATCCAGATAAGAAAGTTCATCATATTTTTTGGCGTTTTGGTCAATCCGGGGATCGGCGGAATAAACACCGTCAACATTGTTTTTAGCCATAAGAATGACATCAGCTTCAATTTCTGCAGCCCTGAGAGCTGCTGTTGTATCGGTTGAGAAATACGGATTTCCTGTCCCTGCCGCAAAAATGACAACCCGTTTCTTTTCAAGATGCCTTATTGCTCTTCTCCGAATATACGGCTCAGCCACCTGTCTCATTTCAATAGAGGTTTGAACGCGGGTTTCTATTCCCAACTGTTCCAGGCTGTCTTGAAGCGCCAATGAGTTCATGACTGTGGCCAGCATTCCCATATAGTCAGCTGTTGCCCGGTCCATACCCATTTCTTCACCGATTTTCCCACGCCAGATATTTCCTCCGCCTACAACCACAGCCACTTCAACGTTTAATTCAACCAATTCTTTAATCTGAGATGCAACTGATTTGATAACAGAAGGGTGAATCCCAAAACCTTTATCTCCTGCTAAAGCTTCACCACTAAGTTTCAAAACTACCCGTTTATATTTAGGACTGCTCATGAGAACCTCCAATATGAATACAGAGATGCCGGAATCTAAAGAATGAATATGCTCTTTGATTCAGTTCTCGTTTCCAACATTCCTCTTTTTTCTTTATATTTGGAAAAATAGGGAACACACAGTGTCCCCTACATTGATCAAGACCGTTTCAGCAAAAAATTTGCCGCAGGATGGACCTGTTTACGGTTTTACTTTTTCATTTGATTCATTACTTCTGCTGCAAAATCCTCTTCTCTTTTTTCCATGCCTTCTCCAACTTCATAACGGACAAAGTTGGCGATTTTCGCACCTTTTGATTGTACATATTTGCCGACCTTTACATCAGGATCCTTAACAAAAGCTTGTTCATTTACGCAAATTTCTTCAAAGAATTTGCCAAGGCGGCCTTCAACCATTTTTGCAACGATTTTTTCAGGTTTGCCTTCGTTTAATGCCTGCTGTGTCAAAACTTGACGCTCGCGTTCAACTTCATCCTGCGCAACGTCTTCTCTGGAAATATACTTCGGATTTAAAGCGGCAATATGCATGGAAATATCCTTTGCCAAATCTTCATCAGTTGTGCCTTCAAGTACTGTCACAACGCTGATGCGGCCTCCCATATGAATATAAGCGCCAAAAGCATCATTATCTGTTTTGGAAAGCACTTGGAAACGGCGCAATGACAGTTTCTCACCGATTTTTGCAATCCCCGCTTTAATATATTCTTCTACAGTAGAGCCGCTTTTCATCGTTTGGCCCAGCGCTTCTTCAACAGAAGCTGGTTTATTTTCCAAAAGATGTTCAGCCAACTCTGTAACAAGATTTTGGAATTCCTGGTTTTTAGCAACAAAGTCTGTTTCCGAGTTTACCTCAATGATAACAGCATCATTTCCGGAAATTTTAATGGATGTTAAACCTTCAGCTGCAATGCGGTCTCCTTTTTTGCCGGCCTTGGCGATTCCTTTTTCGCGGAGTAAATCAATTGCTTTTTCCATATCTCCATTCGTTTCTTGAAGCGCTTTTTTACAATCCATCATTCCGGCGCCTGTTTTTTCACGAAGTTCTTTAACCATTTGTGCAGTAATTGCCATAACGAGTAATTCCTCCTTATTACCTATGTATTTAGTATTTTTCATTTTTTAGTCATCATAATCAGTTATATCCATTTTTTCTTTTTATTGCAAAACATTCTCCAAAATATTCCTAAAAACAAGGAGGCAGTTTTACAGCAAGGGAAGATTGTCTTAAAAAAAGGTGATAAAGGGAAACCCCCTAATCACCTTTATTTTTTCGTTTCACATTAACACATTAAGCCGTAGGTGCTTCTTCGCCTTGTTTACCTTCAATGATCGCATCAGCTATTTTGCTGGTTAAAAGCTTAACTGCACGAATTGCATCGTCATTGGCCGGAATAACCACGTCGATTTCATCCGGATCACAGTTTGTATCAACGATTCCGATAATAGGAATATTTAATTTATGAGCCTCGGCAACAGCAATTCTCTCTTTGCGAGGATCAATGACAAACAGCGCATCAGGAAGTTGTTTCATTTCTTTAATTCCGCCCAAGAATTTCTCAAGGCGTTCTTGTTCCTTTTTCAGTTGAACAACTTCTTTTTTGGGAAGAACATCAAAAGTGCCGTCTTCAGCCATTCTTTCAATATCTTTTAAACGGGCGATCCGCTTTTGAATGGTCTCAAAATTTGTCAAAGTTCCGCCGAGCCAGCGATGATTTACATAAAACATGCCTGAACGCTCAGCTTCTTCTTTTACAGATTCCTGGGCTTGCTTTTTTGTTCCGACAAACAGAATAGTGCCGCCGTTTGCTGCAAGCTCCTTCACATAATTGTAAGCTTCTTCAACTTTCTTAACAGTTTTTTGCAAGTCAATGATATAAATACCATTTCTTTCTGTGAAGATGTACTTCTTCATTTTCGGGTTCCAACGACGTGTTTGGTGTCCAAAATGTACACCGGCTTCAAGCAATTGCTTCATTGAAATAACTGACATATTATCTTTTCCTCCTACCTGGTTTTTTTCCTCCGCTCAATTCATCTTTAAACAAAACTGTTTATAGAAAACAGCACCCTTTGTTTAAATCCTTGAACGTGTGTATTAACACCATTTGTAAATATAGCATATGTGGGTATCACAATCAAGTGATTCTTAATTCTTTTGCCGAAATTTGAAAAGCAGTTCTATTTATGTTTTGCCCTTGTTTAATTTTTTTGCTATCTCTTCCAGGGAAAGCCCCTGCTTTTTTAACAGCAAAGCCTGATTCAACAGTGACTGTATATACAAATTGCTTGAATTCAGGTCTTTTTGATATTTGGGGCGTTCTTTGATCTCCCTTCTGTCAGGAACTTGCGGCATAACGGAAGTGTAAATAGCTTTTTCTTTTTCCTTCTCCGGTTTTGGGGCAGCGGCGTATGCCTGTGCTGCTTGAAAAACATTTCCGGCAGGACGGTTCAAATTCTCTGCAGTTTTCTTCTTTTCACAGGCAAGGTCCCCTGAAAAATGCTCAGATGTCCTATTCTGAGCTTTTTCTGCATGATCTGCATGATCTGCCTGATGAACCTCTTGTTCCGAAGAAACCTGACGGGGTGGTCCGGTTTCTTCTTTGTTTATCTCCAGATCCTTTAACTTGGAGATAAACCGTTCATTTTCTTCCTTAAACTCCAAAATACAGCCGGAAAAAAACTCTTCCATTTCCTCCATGATTCGTTCTTGTTTTTTTTCCATCTGTAAAAGTCTGTTCTGTCTCAAATAGAGAAGGACAATAGAAAATAAAGCGATAAAATTTAGCACAAGACTGGCCATTAATAAAATATTTGTCATAGCATCCCTCTATCCCCTGATATCCAGCATGGTCCCTTTAAAGGGGTGTTTTATTTGTTTTACATTCTTTTTCCGGCCGTCCTTTTTTTCTTGCTCCCTGTTTTTTCCCGCTCCTTTATGTTGTTGAAAACGGGCGATATCTTTTCTCTCCCCGCGGAATATCCCGCTTTCCTTTATTTTCTCTTCCTTTTTAGCCTGCTGTGACGCCAAATCATTTTGAAGCTGCCCGCGCTGCTGCAATTGTTCCTGCAGTTTCCCCGCGTCATGTGTTCTTGGAAGTGCAATTTGAATTTCCACGGATTTCATAGACATTTCATGTCACTTCCTTATTCATATCATGCTCTGCCAGCCTGAATCTGCACTTGCGACAAACAGGAATTGTTTATAGTCAAGGGGACTGTGGCATTACTTACATCACCTTTTCTAAACTTTGGCGAAGCTTTGCAATACATTTGGAATGAATTTGTGAAATTCTTGAAGTGGATAAATTCAACACTTGCCCGATTTCTGTAAGGGTTAATTCTTCTTTATAAAACAGACTTAATACAAGCTGTTCCTTTTCACTTAATTGTGCTATTTTTTCTGATAATTCTTCTATCAACTCGTCCTTAAGCACCTTTTCCTCAGGCAAATCTACCTTTGTATCTTTAATGCTGTAGGTCGGGCAATCATGATCATCTTGTTCCCTCGGCTGCTCGTTAATGGAAAGAATCGAAGAAAAAAAATGTTCGTTCATGATGAGAGTTACTTCCTCTTCTGATATTCCCAGTTCCTGTGCCACTTCTTTTGGAGTTACGGTTCTCATATATTTCTGCTCCAATTTCTCAATTGCGGCATCAATTTTCTTAGCCTTATCCCTTGTATTTCGTGACAACCAGTCCTCTTTCCTCAATCCGTCAATGATTGCTCCGCGGATTCGGAAAGATGCGTAGGTATCAAACTTTAATTCCCTTGAAGGGTCAAATTTTTCCAGAGCATCATGAAGACCCATCAATCCGAGACTGAATAAATCATCCCTTGAAACATTCCTGGGAAGACCGGCAGAAATCCTTTGAACGTGGTAATTTACAAGAGACATATATTTTTTTACTAATAAATTCCCTGCCTCTTGATCCCGTGTGGAACACCACTTTTCCCATAACATTTGTTCATCTTCAGTTTGTATCCCGACCATCGTATCCTCTCCAAAAATGAGCATTTTCTAATGATATTATACCAAAATAATAATTGTATTTTTAAGGTTTCCCTAAAAATAGATCCACTCTCAACTGTGATGTAACCATTCATCCAGCTGACGCCTGAACTCCGAGCCTTATCTTTGCACCGGAATGCAGATAATCATCTAAGAACAGCCAGAATATTTGCAAGATATTTCACAAAAACAAAACCCTTCTATAAAAACTTGATCCCTTGTTTCACTGTTCTGATAGTAAGCACAGTTGTTTCCGGATCAAACTCAACGCTTCTGCCACTCATTCCCCCGACATCTTCGGCAACAATGGGAATTTGATAATATGAAAGATGTTTTTTAACAGCATCAATATTTTTCTGTCCTATTTTTAAGAAATCCTCTTGTCCGGATGGCTGAAACATTTGCGCTCCGCCGGCGATTTTTGCTTTCAGCCTTTGCAGATTCGCACCCTTGCTTGTCAGCTGCAAAACCAATTCTTTAATCGCAGTATCAGCAAATTTGGCTGTATTTATTTTCCCAGCCCTTGCCAAAGAAGAGTCAGGAAGCATGACATGTGCAAGTCCGGCCATTTTGCTGTCTTTATCAAAAATAATCACAGCCACACAGGAACCGAGTCCGGTTGTTCTAATCAGCTGCGGTGTACGGGCAATTTTCAATTCACTTATTCCGACATGAACAATTCTTGATTCTTTTTTCATTTCTTCCATAACCGACGGCTCCTATGTCTTAATATTTTTTGCTGAAAATCCGGTATTCCGTTCAACACAGCAACCTTTGCTGCCGCAACTTTTTCCCCTAAAAAAGCCATTCATTAAACTTGTAAAAATAGATAAACAATCCACTTTAAATCACGATTCGCTTCATCAAAAATTCCCTGACAAAGTGAAGCAACTACCCCTTAAAAAGAGAGAAGACGTTTCAGTTTCGTCAAAAAAGATTCAGGAGAAGAAGCCGGCAAATCTTGAATCATTTTATGTTCATATCGATAAGCCATTTTTTTAACAGCTTTTGCTGCACGGGATTTTTCTTCAAAAATAAAGGGTGTTTGTGAAGAAACCGCTTGTTGCACAAATTTATCTTCAGGAATGGTTCCCAGCGCTTTAACATCCCTGCCGAGAAATTTCCTTGCAGCCGTTCGCAATCTCTTAAACGTTTTAATGCCGTCATAATCACGGATCACACGATTAACAACAATAAGAAAAGGCAAACTTGCATCCTGAAGATGGATATGCTTCATCATCGAATAGGCATCCGTAATGGATGTAGGTTCAGGGGTGGTGACAACGATGATTTCATCTACTGAAAGAATAAAATTAAGAGTCTCCTCAGTTAATCCCGCTCCCATATCAAAAATGACATAGTCATATTTTTCAAAGAAAACGGCAATTTCATCAAAAAATTTATCAAGCAGATGCTGATCCAGCCGGACTAAATTTTCCAAACCTGTCCCCCCGGCAATATAAGAGAGATTACCGGGCCCTTCCGAGACAATTTCAGTTAACGGCTGCCTTCCTTCAAAAAAATCAACAATCGTCAAGTCAGCTGTTTTTCCCATTAAAATATCAACATTCCCCATGCCAATATCCATGTCAAAAAGCAATACTTTATGACCGAGTTCAATGAGAGAAATTGCAAAGTTCAAAGAAAAATTCGATTTCCCGACCCCTCCTTTTCCGCTTACAACTGCGAATGTCTTAAAAGAAGGACAATTGTCAACTTTTTGTGTTTCATGTCTTAAGCGTGCAGCCTGATCATTCATAGCTATTCAACCCCGAGAATCAATTTTGTAATACCTTCTGCCGATGCAGAAATGATGTCGTCCGGAACGTTCTGCCCATTGGTGATGTAAGCAGCACCCTTTTTATACTTATCTATCATGTTATACATGGAACCTATATTCGCAGTTTCATCCATTTTGGTAAAAATAAATTGCCGAATCGGAATATCTTCAAATTGCCTGAATACCTCTTCCATATCTTTTTGCTTTGCAGTTAAAGAAAGTACCAGATAGGTCTCCATTTCATTTTGAAAATCGATAATATTTTTCAACTCTTTTATATAGTACGCATTCCGGTAGTTCCGGCCGGCTGTATCAATAAGAATCAAATCAAAATCTTTAAAGATCAGACATGCCTGTCGAAAATCATTCAAATCATAGCAGACCTCAAGGGGAATTGATAAAATTTTCGCATATGTTTTAAGCTGTTCAACCGCTGCAATCCGGAACGTATCCGTTGTTATAAAGGCTACCTTTTTTTCGTATTTCAATGTGCAGTCTGCAGCAATTTTTGCCAGCGTCGTAGTCTTTCCTACGCCTGTCGGACCGATTACATTGACGTATTTTTTCGTAAAAGAAAGTCCCCCGTAACTGTAACCGGCAATCCTTTTTGTCAGCATATCCCGGCACCACAGCAGCACCTGGTCAAACGAAGCGGATGCTCCCTGCCTGTACCATTGAATAAGCAGGGCTTGAACAATTTCCTCTCTTATCCCGTCATCAATTTCCTGCCTGATTAACAGATCATTGATCTTTTCTACCATTTTGGGATATTTGATAGTTTCTTTTTTGGCAGGAGACAAATTTTCAAGAAGGGCTTTTAGTTCTTGCAATTCGGATAAAATCTCTTCAGACGTTTTTGCAGATACATTACCTTTGTTAGCGGACATACCGGGTGTTGTCCTTCGCACCGGTTCAGAGGCGCGGTTCATCCGGTTATAAGAATCCGCTGCGGACTTTTCTTTTACCCGGGGTTCCGGTTTAGGCACATTGTCCACTGCTGCAATTACTTCGATATTCTTTTTTTTAAAAAAACCCAAAAATCCGCCTGTCTGAACAATTTTCGAATTAAGGATAACTGCATCAGCCCCAAGCTCGGAACGGATTTGCTTCATCGCCTCCGGCATCGATGGAGCTACATATTTTTTTATTTTCATTCGATATTCACCACCCCAACACTTTGGACTTCTACGTTAGCCTCTAATTCGTTGTAGGAAAGGATCGGAATTTGCGGAAAATATCTTTCCGTCAGTTGTCGTAAATACATGCGTACAGCGGGAGAACATAATACAACCGGTGTCTGCTCCATAAGGGAAAGCCTTTCGATTTGTTCTTGAATGGCTTCAAGAATGGATTGGGATACGGACGGATCGAGAGATAAATAGTTACCATGCTCTGTTTGCTGGACTCCGTCTGCAATTACTTTTTCCACTTTTCCCGAAATGGTAATAACCTTTAATGTTTGGCCGTTAACGGTATATTGCCCGGTTATTTGCCTTGCCAAAGCTTGTCTTACGTATTCAGTGAGTATGTCAGGATCGGCAACAACCTTGCCGTAATCAGCCAGTGTCTCGAAGATGACGGGTAAATTCCTGATAGATACATTTTCCCTTAACAGTTTTGCCAAAACTTTTTGTACTTCGCCGATCGACAAAGGATTCGGGGTCACTTCTTCAACAAGAATCGGATAACTTTCTTTCAGATGATCAATCAATTGTTTTGTCTCTTGTCTTCCCAGAAGTTCATGTGCATTTCTTCTCAGTACCTCGGTTATATGAGTTGATACCACCGAGGGCGGATCAACAACTGTATACCCGAGCATTTCTGCCTGTTCTTTTACCTCTTCAGTCACCCACTTTGCGGGAAGGCCGAAAGAAGGTTCTACAGTATCTATTCCTTCAACGGAATCGTCATCGATCCCGGGGCTCATCGCAAGATAATGATCGAGCAGAAGCTCTCCACGTGCCATTTCATTGCCCTTAATTTTCAACCGGTATTCATTGGGCTGTAATTGTATATTGTCCCTTATCCGGACCACGGGAATAACCAGGCCGAGTTCAATAGCCAGCTGTCTCCTAATCATGACAATCCTGTCAAGCAAGTCACCGCCCTGGTTCGAGTCTGCAAGAGGGATTAATCCGTATCCAAATTCAAATTCAATTGGATCAACATTTAACAGATTGATAACACTCTCAGGGCTTTTCATATCATCAGCCGGTACTTCTTCTTCAGATTCTTCCATTTCGACATGCCTCTGTGCAGCACTGCGGGAAATCGAATAACCCCCGATAAAAAGCAGGGCGGCAATAGGAATTGTCAGCAAATTGCTGATCGGGGTTACCAAACCGAATAACATGATTGTGCCGCCAGTTATATAAAGCATTTTTGGGAAGGCGAAAAGCTGACCGATAATGTCGCTTCCAAGATTCCCTTCCGAAGCGGCCCGGGTCACGACAATGCCTGTTGCCGTTGAAATTAACAGAGCGGGAATTTGGCTAACCAGTCCGTCCCCAACGGTCAAAAGTGAATAAAGATTAACTGCATCACCAAATGTCATACCCTGCTGAACAACACCGACAATCAATCCGAAAATAAGGTTTATGATGACAATAATAATGCCCGCAATCGCATCCCCTTTAACAAATTTACTGGCTCCGTCCATTGCTCCGTAAAAATCGGATTCCCGGCTGACTTTTTCCCGGCGTTCCCTTGCTTCCCGTTCCGTAATCATACCGGCATTCAAGTCAGCATCAATGCTCATCTGCTTTCCCGGCATGGCATCAAGAGTAAAGCGGGCTGCCACTTCCGAAACACGTTCGGCACCTTTGGTGATTACTATAAATTGGATGACTACAAGAATTAAAAATACAACCATTCCAACAAGAATATTTCCCCCGACAACAAAGGTCCCGAATGTCTCGACTACTTGCCCTGCATCTCCTCTTGATAAAATCGCTCTGGTTGTTGAAACATTGAGACCGAGACGAAAGAGGGTTAAGATCAACAATAAAGAAGGAAAAACAGAAAACTGCAAAGCTTCTTTAATATTAAAAGAAGTTAATAAAACAAGCAGTGCTAAAGATATATTTATAATAATAAGGATACTTAATAACCAGGAAGGAAACGGGATCACGAGCATCGCCACGATCATGATAACTCCCAGAAACACCGGTAGTTCTCTTGCTGACATAGGTAATTCCTCCTACAAACTTGGCAAAACAGGCTTAATAAAGATATGAACGGAAACCTCCGTTTGTGAAATCCTAAATTTTGTTGCCGGTTTTCAGCACATTCAGCCGTACGGCACGGGTCCTTAATGACATATTTTTTCAAGGCGGAAATAAAAGAAATAACATAAATCCGCGGCTTTTCAACTCCCCTTCGAATCAGGTACAAAATCATAACGATGACGGGGAATACTCCTAAATAATCTTTTTTGTTTTGTAAACATAAGCCAATATTTCTGCAACAGCTTTAAAAAACTCTTCAGGAATTTCGTCTCCTATCTCCGTTTGCTCATATAAAGCTCTGGCAAGGGGACGGTTCTCAACGATAACGACATTATTTTCTTTTGCAATATACTTGATTTTCTGGGCAATATAATCAGCCCCTTTTGCAACTACATAGGGTGCATCAAACTTTGATTCCTCATATTTCAACGCAACGGCATAATGGGTGGGGTTCGTGATGACAACATCCGCACCCGGAATTTCCTGCATCATTCTTCTTGTTGCCATCTCTCTTTGCCGCTGCTTAATTCTTGACTTAATGAGCGGGTCGCCCTCCGTGTTCTTGAACTCATCCTTAATATCCTGTTTGGACATCCGGATATTTTTCTCAAAATCATATCTTTGATACAGATAATCAAGAATTGATAAAAACAGCAGGACGATCGCAGATATCATCCCCATCTGAGCCGTCAAACCGGCGATGGTTGCGAGCCCCTTACCGGCTGAAAGGAGTGATAATGACAAAATTTCTTCTTTTCTCAGCCATAACACGGAAAAAACAACAAACCCGACACAAATAATTTTCAGGGAGGATTTAAAAAACTCAACGATGGCCCGAAGCGAAAAAATTCTTTTAAATCCTTTTATCGGATTTAATTTTTCCAGTTTCGGCTGAATCGGTTCTGTGGAAAACAGAAACCCGAATTGAATAAAATTGGCCGCAACGGCTGCAATAAGGGCAATGACCATCACCGGAGCAAGTACATAAACAATTTGCATCAAAAGCTCAATAAAAATTGCATATACGTTCTCTGAGGATATTGTCAGGCCAAGGAAATTTTGGAAAGTATAGCGGTAAATATTCAGCAAAGACTCAAGCATTTTTTCCCCCATAATATACAGGGTAAGAAAAACCGATAATAAGACGATAGCCGTATTGACGTCCTGACTTTTGGCCACCTGTCCTTTTTTCCGAGTATCCTGCCGTTTTTTCGGGGTCGCTTTTTCTGTTTTTTCTCCGGCAAAAAATTTTAAATCCAGATGAAGAAACAACATGCTATACCCTCCCCATAAGAGCCATCAAATTCCTAATGGCAGTAATCATCAATTCTGTCAAATGGGATACGACTCCCAAAATTACTGCCATAACAGCAAGCATTACTATAAAACTTACCCCTATTTTTAAAGGAAGGCCGACGACAAAAACATTGAACTGTGGAACAGTCCTGGCGATTATTCCCAAAGCCACATCTACAAGAAAAATGCTTCCGACGATGGGAATGGCCATTTGAAAAGCAATCAAAAACATCATGCTGAATGATTTCACCACATATTCAACCATCGCATCATTGCCGAACGGGATCCACATTTGATCAATCGGGATAAACTGATAACTGTAATAAATTCCGTCCAACAAAAGATGATGCCCGTTTACAGTCAATAAAAAAATCAGCCCCAAAATATAAAGATATTGTCCAATCAAAGGACTCTGCGCACCCGTTTGCGGATCGATAACGTTAGCAATGGCAAAACCCATTTGAAAGTCAATAAAAGCTCCTGCAACCTGAATTGCCGACATAATTAAATAAGCGATAAAGCCAAGCAGAAGACCTGCCAATACCTCTTTGATAATTAATAAAATATAAAAACCATCCAATTCCAATAAAGGCGCCTCTGTCGTATGAACCATCAGCAAAGCCAGAAAAAACCCGAGGCCGACTTTAAATATGGCTGGAATTGTCCGATAAGAAAAGAGAGGCATCATGATGAAAAAAGATGTAACCCTCGTAAAAATCAATAAGAAAGCTGCGAATTCCGGAACTGGATCTATCATACTATCATCCTATAAACCTGCTTAAATTCAAAAAAATTTCGTTCGTAAAAGATACCATTTTTCCCAACATCCACGGGCCGAAAATGACAATGCCTATTAATACGGCAATAATCTTAGGAATAAAGGCAAGTGTTTGTTCCTGAATTTGAGTGGTCGCCTGAAAAATACTGACAAGCAATCCTACAACAAGGGCAAGAAGAAGCAATGGCCCGGCAACAAGGAGCACCGTCCAGACTCCCTGCTCCGCAATCGCTATGACGTTTTCCTGAGACATTTTTTCACCTTCTTAAAAGGTTTCTAAAAGCGAGGCAACAACTAAATACCAACCGTCAACAAGAACAAATAAAAGAATTTTAAAAGGGAATGAAATCATTACCGGGGGCAGCATCATCATTCCCATAGACATCAAAACACTTGCGACAACCATATCTATCACCAAGAAAGGCACAAAGATCATAAATCCGATTTGAAAAGCAGTTTTCAATTCACTTATCGCAAATGCAGGCACAAGTGCCGTTAAAGGTATATCCTCAATCGATTCAGGGCGCTCAGCCTTTGAGTAGCGGAGAAACAGATCCAAATCTTTTTGCCTTGTGTGACTGCTCATAAACTCTTTTATAGGAACGGAGGCACGTTCATAAGCTTCTGTAAGATTAATTTCTTCATTAAATAATGGAGTCAGGGCTTCTTTGTTTACCTCTGAAAAAACGGGTGCCATAATAAAAAAAGTCAGAAACAGCGCCAGGCCTATAATAACCTGGTTTGGCGGCATTTGCTGGGTGGCAAGCGCCGACCGGACAAAGGATAAAACGACTGCAATTCTTGTAAACGAGGTCATTAATACAAGAATACTTGGAGCCAGCGCCAATACCGTCAGCAACAAAATAAGCTTAACAGAGGTTGAGACATATTCCGGTGAGCTGTTGCTGAAAAACTCCATAAACTCATTCATTGTCTCTCGGGCCTTTCTTTGTTATTTCTTCATAAACTTCCTTTCTTTTCTTATTCATATCTTCAAACTGCTCGTCCAGAACCGTTGAAAAGACTGGTTTGTCTTCCTTGCGCTTCATTTCTTCCTTCCTTTGAAGCAGCCTTGAAAAAATATCGCCCGGTCCGGCAAGGTTTTCCAAATAATCGTTGTATTTGGTCAAAAGCAACTGTACATCCTCACTGTTAAGCTCTTTTATCAAATTGACATTTTCACCCACTCCGATGATGAAAACACGATCCCCTATTTTAATGATTTGTACGGACCGGTTCGCTCCCACTTTAATGCCGCCGAGATTTTGCATGAGAGCCGTATGTTGATATTCCCGGTTTTTCTTATTTAAAAATTTAAAAAGAAAATATATAAGTACCACAACAAAGACTGTTGCGAGAATCATTTTAATGAAATCCCAAATGCCGACACCGGCCATTCCGTTTTCAACATCTGATCTTTTTTGTGATTTCCCGTCTGCATTTGCTTCCCCGGATCCGCACTCATCAGGATTTTCCAGACAATCTTTCACACTGTTCACCTGTTCAGCATGAACCGCGGGACTTATGAAAGAAATGGAAAGAAGCAAAATAAAAAATATTATCAAGAGTGTTTTTATTTTTTGCACTGACCGCACCTCTGTTCGACTTGCTGACACATGAAAAATAAGATTCCGGAACTCTGTTTATCAAGCCGGAGAGTATATACAGAATCGTATTCCCGTCCCGGATGCCGTTTCACTTTGCTATTTTAATGTTTTAGTAATAGCTTCAATGACCCGGTCAGCCTGAAACGGTTTAACAATAAAATCCTTTGCACCGGCCTGAATAGCATCTATAACCATTGCCTGCTGCCCCATTGCCGATACCATAATTATTTTGGCATCTGGATTGATTTTTCGAATTTCCTTCAAAGCCGTAATCCCGTCCATTTCCGGCATTGTTATATCCATCGTGACAAGATCCGGCTTTGTTTCAATATATTTTTCAACAGCCTGCATCCCGTCCGCTGCTTCGCCAACAACTTCAAAACCGTTTTTTGTTAAGATATCTTTTATCATCATTCTCATAAACGCTGCATCATCCACAACCAAAATTCGGTACGCCATATTCTTCACCACTCCGACTTGTTACTTGAGATTTTTTATCCGATCGCTCTGACTGATAATGTCTGTCACACGAACACCGAAGTTTTCATCAATAACCACTACTTCTCCTTTTGCAATTAAACGATTATTAACAAGGATATCGACCGGTTCCCCCGCCAATTTATCCAATTCAATGATTGAACCGGTTGTAAGTTCAAGAATATTCTTGACGGATCTGGTCGTTTTTCCAAGTTGTACGGTTACTTGAAGAGGAATATCCAGTAAAATATCCAGATTTTTTACATCCGGCTCAAACACAGGTTCATCTCCAAATTCCGAAAATACAGCAGGTTGAATATCCGGTTTTTCCTCTTCCTGTAAAGAAGAGCCGAAAAATTGCTTATTTTTGGGAGAAGCGTTGAATGACTCTTTTTCATACATCTTCTCCTCTTGATGCAATACGGAAGCGTGCTTTTCAGCATGACCCCCTGACGGATTCTCCAATACAGTATCCTGCTTCGCGTTCTGAGGTTTTTCTTTGCCTTCAGGCAGAGCAGGGCCCGGGCCTAATAAACTGGAAGCCAAATTCTTTGCAAATTGCACCGGTAAGAGCTGCATGATATTTGAATCAATGATGTCACCGACAATGAGTCTGAATGAGACTCTTACAAGCTCTTCCGAATCCGGTATGGTTTCCTGTCCAAGTCCGCGTGGAAGATTCATAAATGCAATTGACGGCGGTGAGATGCTTACCCGTTTATTAAAAATCGTTGACATCGAAGTGGCGGCCGAACCCATCATTTGGTTCATAGCTTCCTGTATCGCGCTCAAATGAATTTCGTTCAGAATTTCAGGAGGATGGTTCCCGTCTCCGCCCAGCATTAAGTCGGCAATAATTGCAGCGTCTTCCTGCTTAATAACGAGCAAATTGGTTCCTGTAAATCCTTCTGTAAATTTAACCTCAACAGCCACATACGGAATGGGAAATTCTTTTTCAAGATTTTTCCTCAATACAAGAGAAACATTGGGTGCAGTAATCTTTACAGTTTGCCTTAATAATGATGACAATGCAGTTGCCGAATGGCCGTAGGAAATGTTTCCAATCTCTCCAATTGCATCGCGCTCAATCAATGAAAGATATTCGGCAATATCAGGATTCTTTTCGAACTCTGTCTCCTCCATTAATTCATCTGCGCCATTCAGCAAAGCATCTATTTCATCTTGTGACAACATGTCGTCACTTCTCATCAGCGTTCTCCCCCCTTCAGATGATCTAAAATTTGAACCGCCAGTTTTCTGTGAATTTTTCCCGGTTGCGCGGTAAATTTAGGGATATCCCCCACCTTTACCACTAAAGGGTCATGAATATTCTGATCGAGTTCAATAACATCACCGACATCCAGCATAAGAAAATCATTAATAGTAATTTCAGAGCGGCCCAATTCCACTGTTACAGGAACGACGGCATCCTGGATTTTCTTTTCCAGAATCTTGGCTTCATTCGGTTTTCTCTCTTCCTTTTGCGCCTGCATCCAGTAATGCACAGACAATTTAGGAATAACGGGTTCCAAAACCACATGAGGAATACAAATATTAATCATTCCTGTTGTTTCCCCAATGACCACACTTAAAGAAATCACCACAACTGTTTCATTCGGCGAAACCAATTGCAAAAACTGCGGATTTACTTCAAATTCCTTCAATTCCAGTTCTAAATCCGCAATCGAAGCCCAGGCTTCACGGAGATACTCAACAGCCCGTTCAAACATATTGGACATAATTTTCATTTCGATTTCTGTTAAGCGATCGACCTTATTTAAGCTGGATCCTCTGCCGCCCAGCATCCTGTCCATCATACAATAGGCAATATTGGGATTTACCTCTATCAAAATACTTCCGCTTAACGGGCTTACTTCAAAAACATTTAAAATGGTCATCTTCGGAATAGATCGGATAAATTCCTCATAAGACAGTTGATCCGTCGACGAGACCGATATCTGTACATAAGTTCTTAATTGAGCGGAAAAAAAAGTGGTCAACAACCTGGCGAAATTTTCATGGATGCGTGTGAGACTGCGGATTTGATCTTTTGAAAAACGCAGCGCCCGCTTAAAATCATATACTTTGACCTTTTTCTCTTCCGTTTCTTTTTTCAATAATTCAGCATCCATCTCTCCTTCAGAAAGCGCTGATAATAGTGCATCGATTTCACTTTGTGATAAAACATCTCCAGTCATGAATCCACATCTCCATTGCCGTAAATTCGTTTTGTCTGCCTTTGCCCTTTCATTGGAGGAGCGATTCTGTAATGTACACCTTCTCAACCTTGCCGTTTAGCATAATACTGCTGATTTTTTCTTTAAGCTCTTGCTCCAGGTTTAATTGACCTTCTTTTCCTTTCAAATCTTTCTCCGTTTTTTCCGATAATGTAAGAATGATAATGTTCTTCACCTGGAAATCCCGTTTCTCCAATTCTTCTTTTGCCTCTTTACTGTCCGCTTGAATTTTAAAAGAGATCCGGATAATACATTCATCAGCCAGATTTGTTGTTATTTGCTGTACATCCACGGTTGTTTTTAGCACTTTATCAATTGTCTGTTGATCCCGGTTCTCCGCCTTTAAATAAAAATGGATAAAGAGGATTGAGGCCGTGCCGAGCATGGCGATGATGACAAGCAGGATCACCATTTTCCGGAGCAGTTTATTTTTCATTTTCAGGTCCTCCCGGCCAATTTTTTCCGAGGAGATTAACAGAACGGTAAAAAGCGTTCGTCTGTTTAACAACTTCTTCTACTGTTTCCTTCACAACATATTTTTTCCCGTTTGCAATAGTGATGGTTGTATCCGGGAAGGCTTCAATTGTTTCAATATAAAGTGCATTTAACACGAAGGATTTTCCGTTTAATCTTGTCAGGTTTATCACAATCTTTCAGAGGCTGTTTAACAGTTTGAATGAAAAACAGCCTCTGTCCCTCCTTAAATTATCGTTTTAAGTTAACAAGTTCCTGGAGAATTTCATCAGAAGTGGTAATAATTCTCGTATTTGCCTGAAATCCTCTCTGTGCAACTATCATTTCAGTAAATTCTTCTGAAATATCCACATTGGACATCTCCAAAGCCCCGGAGGCAATTGTCCCGCGGCCGGAACCGGCAAAGTTAATGTTAGGTGTTCCCGAGTTCGAAGATTCCTGAAACAAATTATTGCCAACCTTTACCAATCCGGAAGGGTTGCTGAATTTTGCCACTGCCAACCTTCCCATTTCACGGATTTCGCCGTTTGAATAAACAGCACTAATCTGCCCGTATGGATCAATACTGTAGCTTTCAATTGAACCGGCTGTATTACCGTTGGGTTTTGCCATGGCAGTAATCGAACCGGGTTCATTTTTAAGTCCTTCCAGATTTAAATTCACAAGGAGAGCGATGTCCGAACCGTCCGCATCTTCTCCAATCGGAATTTCGTATCCGGAAACGTTTCCCGGATTGGGAAAATTAATCTCGTAAGCTTGGGAAACTTTTTCAGGTTCAAAATTCCGGTTGATGAAGCTGATGCTCCAAGAACCGTCATAGGAAAACTTCACGTCAATAATATGTCCCTGACCGTTTGCATCAACAACTTCTATTTGATCAAACAGTTCAACAACCCCGGCAGCATCAGAAGGAAAATTCCCTTCAAGTTTAATTTCATCTGTGACAGTTGCAGGTAAAACCGCATTTACGTTGACTGTAATATCGTTCAGGACGCCGTTATTGTAAGCCTGTACTTTTAGTCCCTCGGAATTTACCAATGTACCGTCACTGTCTAAATAAAAATTTCCCGCTCTCGTATAATAGAGATTA
>JANWJP010000020.1 GCA_025451895.1 Robertmurraya sp. | reverse complement strand
ATGTTGAAAGACTGACACGCGCAAAAATTAAGAATTTGCCTGACGGAACCTGGGAAACAGAGGATCATATTGATATGGATCCCGAGTTGGGAGACGGTCTTATTCCGATCCGCCTCAAAATGACAATCACTGATGATAATATCCATTATGACCTCAGCGGTTCACATTCTTATATCAGCTGTTTTCTGAATTCGAGCTTTGGCGCCGCTTTATCCGCTGTTTATGCCGGAACAAAAGTATTTTTCCCCGAAGTTCCTTTGAATTCAGGATTTTATCAGGCAGTTAAAGTTCATTTACCTGAGAATTCCGTCGTTAATGCTCCAAGCCCTGTAGCAGTAACCGGATTTTGTTCCGGTTCTTTCGAAAAGATTATGAATGCCATTTTTGAATTGTGGTCCGGCATCATGCCTGAAAGGGCATTGGCCTGTTCCTTTAACCTCGAATATTTGTTGATAGGCGGATATGATCGCAGATTTAATGACAGGAAATATTTTATGTGGTATGACTGGATGGCAGGAGGACACGGAGGCCGTGTGGACAGGGACGGAGCAAACTCAACTTCACCGGTTTTCGGGCTTGGTTTAAGTGTACAGCCCCTTGAAGGACAGGAGCGGTTATCACCGGTGATTACCACCAGACACGAAATTATCACAGATTCAGGTGGGCCGGGCAAATACCGCGGAGGCTGCGGCGTTGAAAAAGGCGGTATTTTAACAGAAATCCAACAGACTGTTATGTCCTACTGCTGTGACCGCTCCCGTGCGATCACATGGGGAATCCTGGGCGGACTTCCTTCTATGCCGCATGGCGTCACCTTAAATCCAAATACCGAAAATGAAAGATTTCTTGGAACTATTTTTTCCAATGTCCCGTTGCAAAAAGGGGATTCATTCACACGTCCGGCAGCTGGAGGAGGAGGACTCGGCGATCCGCTGGAGCGTGATGTCCATGCCGTTTTGGAAGATGTCATCGATGAATACGTCTCCATTGAAAGAGCCAAAAAAGACTATGGCGTTGTTATCAAAGAAATAGATAAGGATTTGGATCTTTTTGAAATAGATTACGAGGCTACAAAAACAGAGCGGGAATACATTCGCCGAAACCGCAAGGCATGGCTTGAAACAGATCCGCATGAAGTTGAGCAGATGTATGTAAACGGCGAAATTGATAAGTTCGATGTGATTCGAAAATATGGTGTGATCATGGATTATGCTTCTGATAAAGTATTGATAAATTCCACAAAACAATATCGCAAAGCAATGATAAAACGTTCTTTGCAGCATTGGAAATAATTTGCGGCAGAAAATAAACACTTCGGAACCTGTGTCCCAATCCACTGTGAAATCAATGGCAGTTCGCGTTCTGCATTCTCATTGGATGCCTGAACTTCACCAATATCAAAATAGACACTCATGGTGTCCTCCTGTTGACAACAATCCAAACTTTGAAAAGACCTCTCATAACCGAACGGTCTATGAAACCGGATAAAACAAACAGGAAATTGCTTTGCTCTGCCGGCTGCTCTTAAAAAAATTTTACAAAAACAAAAAGCAAGCGGGGAAAAACTGACAGTCTTCCCCACTTGCTTTTATTAATTTGAACTTCCGGATAAACCATCTTACAAAATGAAATTCGAAAAAACAAATATGAAAATTAAACTGATCAAAATACTTAAATTCGAAAGGATGCCAACGAGAACAACGGTTTTATATTTAAATTCATGGGCATAAGGGATGACGGCCAGCCCGACCGGAAGCAGAAACCCTATTAAAATCGTATATCTGAACATATCGTTGAAAGGAAGAAAAAAACATAACAGAAGTCCGAAAAGAAGCCCAAATCCGTAACGGAACAGGACATACTTTTTGATTGGCCGAATGTGTTCTTTTTCCACAATAAAACTTAAATAAAGACCAAGCAGGAGCAGCGACAAAGGCATATTTGCCCGGGAAATAATTTCAGTAATTTCAATCACCCCGGACGGCAAACGGATATCGGCAAAATTAAGCGTGTTCATTAAAACATATGTGAGCAATGGAATAGAATTGGCCAGTTTTTTCACGACATCCGCCGGCTTCATCGTCAATCCCTGCTCCGAATAATAACTGCCGGAAAGATAAGAGATGACGAGCACAACCACAGAGTTCCCGACATCAAACATGCCAAAATATAAAAGACCTTCTGCACCCCAGATCGCTTCAACAAGAGGAAATGCAAACAGACCGACATTGTATCCTGAGGCCAGCATCATCAATGTCCCTTTCATTTCCCTTTCTTCGTTCTTAAAAACAAGATAGGCAAGAAAAATTGAGATAATTCCATAAAGAAGAACAATCACCGGAAGCATAATAATCGACGGTTCAATAACAACGGAGTTGAGAGACACGATAATTAAAGCCGGCAAAGTGACGTTAAAAATAATTCTTGAGATCGTTTCCCCGTCTTTCGGTTTCAATATATTCAGCCGTTTTAACAAATAACCGGTCCCAATTAAAACGATTGTGTTGATGATTTCATGATTCACACCGCTCCATCCTTCCAAATCATTCAAATATAATCCGGATAACCAAGAAAAGAAAAAATTGGGGCCTTTTTTAAATAAAGCAAAAACTTCATTTAATTAAGACCCCAATTTCTATTCAAAAGTCTTATACTCCGGAATAAGCGGCGAAACCTCCGTCAATCGGAAGCACGACACCCGTAACAAAACCGGACGCTTTTTCATCCACCAAATACAAAAGACCGCCGACAAGTTCCTCCGGTTCGCCGAATCTTCCCATTGGTGTATTGCGCAAAATCTTTTCAGATCTCGGTGTATAACTGCCATCTTCATTAAGAAGCAGTTTTTCATTTTGCTTTGTAATCAAGAATCCCGGTGCGATCGCATTTACCCGGATTCCTGCTTTGGCAAAATAAACAGCAAGCCATTGAGTGAAATTGCTGATCGCCGCTTTTGCACCGCTGTAGGCAGGAATTTTCGTTAACGGAGTAAATGCGTTCATCGAAGAGACATTAATAATGACGCTTCCTTTTTTATTTGCCATATCCTCACCAAACACCTGTGAGGGAAGAAGGGTTCCGAGGAAGTTCAGGTCAAATACAAAGCGGACTCCTTCCGGATCTAATTGGAAGAATGTTTTTAAATCCGGATTGTTTTTTACTGCTTCCGCTGAGTAAAACTCGTCATCGGTCGTTCCCCTTGGGTTATTGCCGCCCGCTCCGTTGAGGAGAATATCGCAAGTTCCCAGTTCTTTATCGATGATTTCTTTCGCTTTTTGCAAAGCCTCTTTATCGAGCACGTTTGCAGCTACACCAATAGCCTTGCCTCCGGCTTCATTAATTTCGTTTGCAATTTTATCGGCAGGCTCCTGGTGAAGATCGAGAACGGCCACTGCGGCTCCACATTCGGCCAGAGCTTTGGCGAAATACGCTCCGAGAACTCCGCCCCCTCCTGTAACTACAGCTACTTTTCCTGATAAATCAACTTTAAACGGTACAGCCATTCCATTTTCCCCCTTGTCAAATCAGCGTTGACGATTCTTTACTTCCGCTTCCCATAATCCGATTAAATAAGTGGCCCCCAGCGCCCGGTCATATAATCCGTATCCCGGTTTGCCCGTTTCGCCCCAAATCATTCTTCCGTGGTCCGGACGGATTGGCCCTGTATAATCAAAATCCTTCATGGCACGAATGATTTCATACATATCCAATGAGCCGTATTCTGAAACATGTGCTGATTCCTGGAAGGACTTAGGCCCTGTATGTTTGATATTCCGGGCATGCACAAAATTGACACGGCCTTTTTTCCCGAAATAACGGAGCATTTCCGGAAAATCATTATCCGGATCGGCTCCCAAAGAACCGCTGCACATCGTTAAGCCGTTATACGGGCTGTCATAAATGGAAATAAAGCGTTCAAGGCTTTCCTTATTGGTAATAATCCGCGGCAAACCAAAGATACCCCACGGCGGATCGTCAGGATGGATGGCCATTTTAACATCCGCTTCCTCGGCAACAGGAATGATTTCATTAAGAAAATACTCGAGATTTTCCCACAGTTTTTCTTCATCAACGTTTTTATAATGATCGAATAACTCGTGAAGCTCTTCCTTTTTATAGCTTGTATCCCATCCGGGCAAAGAAATTTCCCCGGTCAACGGGTCCATTTTCTGAACAATTTCTTCTTCATAAATCAGCGCCGTGGAACCGTCAGGAAGTTGATAATCCAGTTGTGAACGGGTCCAGTCAAAGACCGGCATAAAGTTATAGCAAACAACGGGAATGCCTGCTTTGCCAAGATTGCGGATCGTTGTTTTATAATTTTCGATATACTTATCACGTGTCGGCAGTCCGATTTTAATATCTTCATGAACAGGAACACTTTCAATAACGGAAATACGCATACCGTGTTCCTCAACGGTTTTTTTTAGCTCCATAATCTTTTCCAGGGGCCAGGCTTCACCGACTGGAATATCATAAATCGCAGTGACAATTCCCTTCATTCCGGGAATTTGCCGGATATATTCGAGAGGGATTGAATCTGATTTCCCGTACCAGCGAAAACTCATTTCCATTTTTAGTTGTCCTCCTTGATGCTGCTTTAAAAGGATTTGAAAAAACATGCGTAATTCTTTAATCCACATCGATTCCAAAATAATTTTTGGCATTGTTGTAGCAAATATTCTCAATCAAAGTTTGCAGTATATCAGAGTCATTTGGGACTTCGCCATCTTCCACCCATTCTCCAATTAAGTTACATAGGATTCGGCGGAAATATTCATGACGGCTGAAAGACAAAAAGCTTCGTGAATCTGTCAGCATGCCGACAAAATGCATAAGCAATCCGTGATCCGCCAGAGCGGTCAGTTGCCGGTTCATTCCCCTCTTCGTATCGTTAAACCACCAACCGGAACCGAACTGGATTTTTCCTTGAATCCCCGGTTCTGTCTGGAAGTTTCCGATTGTGCTGCCGACCAGATCGTTGTAAACGGGGTTCAAATTATAAAGGATCGTTTTCGGAAGCTGTTCCTTTTGTTCCATGGCATCCAACAATGCATTAAGGGGTGCGGCCACCTGCCCTTGATCATTGATTGAATCAAAACCGGCATCGGGACCAAGCTTTTTAATCATTCTCGTATTATTGTTGCGAATGGCACCAAAATGGATTTGCATTGCCCAATTCCGTTTTTTATAGCATCCGGCTAAAAAGACAAGCGTTGCGGTTTTAAATTTCTCTTCATCTTCGCGGCTGACTTTTTCCCCTTTTCGGCCCGCTTGGAAAATCGCCGTCAATTCGCTGTCTTCATACTCGGCAAAAGGAACTTCTCCCAAGCCGTGGTCAGAAATCCGGCAACCTTTTTCATGAAAATAATCAATTCGTTCTTCCAGGGCTTCTTTATACTCTTCGTAGGTGGAAATTGTTCTATTCGTAACTTTTTCAAGCTCGGAAACAAAAGATGCAAATGTTTCCTTATTAATTTCCACCCCTCTGTCCGGCCTGTATGTAGGCAGAACTTTTACCGGGAAATCAGGCAGTTCTTTGATTTGGTCGTGATACCTGAGGTCATCTGCCGGATCGTCTGTTGTGCAAATGACTTTTACATTCGAACGTTTAATAAGGTTTTGCACTGTAAAATCGTCCTGCTGAAGTAATTCATTGCAACGATTCCAGATTGATTCCCAAGTATCTTTATTCAATAATTCGTCCACGTCAAAATACCGCTTCAGTTCGAGATGGGTCCAATGGTACAGGGGATTTCCCAATGTGTACGGCACCGTTTCGGCCCAGGCGGCGAATTTTTCTTTATCACTTGCGTCGCCGGTGATATATTTTTCCTCCAAACCGTGTGCCCTCATCGCCCGCCATTTATAATGATCACCCTCAAGCCAAAGCTCTGTTATATTGTTAAACTTTCTGTTTTCAGCAATATCCTTGGGAGAGAGATGGCAGTGATAATCATATATGGGCATCTTTTCGGCAAATTTTTCATATAACCGGACCGCTGTTTTATTTTTTAGCATGAACTGATCATTGATAAAGGATCCCATGCATTCATCCTCCAATGCTGAAGTTTTATGTACAGCAGGCAAGAAAACAGTCAGGAATTTTTCTTGCACTGCACATTTATCAAGACTACTGCGAATTAAAACCCGGAGCATCCATTATCTTTTAATGGTAACCGCACCCTTTTGCGCCATAAATTGCTCAATATCAGAAGCCTGAAGCAAATTCACATCCCCCTCAATCGTATGCTTAAGAGCGAAGCAGGAGTTCGCAAATTCAACAGTCTTCTGAGGCGGAAAATTTTGAATCAGCGAATAAATCAGCCCCGCTGAAAAAGCATCCCCGGCCCCCACACGGTCGACCATCTCCACCTCGATCCGGCCTGATTCATAAAAATCCTTTCCGTCTGATAAAAGGGCATACAGACGGTTGCGATTGACCGACAAATGATCACGGAAGGTCATTGCCACCGTCTTAAATCCGTAATGTTCATGCAATCTACTGATAACTTCTTTATAATCTTCAACAGTGCGTGACATCGGAAGTTTATCCTTCAGATCTTTTCCGTCCTTATCCAGGAGACGGAGCGGTTCCACACCAATGCAAACATCCACATACTCCATTAGTTCGGACATTTTTCTGCGGGCTTCCTCAAAAGACCAGAGAGCGCTCCGGTAATTAAGATCGCAGCTTGTCCTCAAGCCCTGCTCTTTTGCTGCTTTCAAGCTTTCCTTTGTAATTTGAAATAACTCATCATTCAGCGCCGGGGTAATTCCGCTGATATGAAACCAATCGGCCCCGTCAAAAACTTTCTCAAAAGAATATTCATTTTTCTTTGACATAGAAAAGGAAGAATATTTGCGATCATAAACTACCTTTGAAGATCGAATGGAATATCCTTTTTCCAGAAAATAAACGCCCAGCCGCTCGCCTCCGTAAATAATATGATCCGTATTAACGTTATGCATGTTTAAATATTTCACTGCAGCCCTTCCAAACGGATTATCAGGCACCTTCGTCACAAAACTGCTGTCAAGACCAAATTGGGATAGCGATACGGCAACGTTTGCCTCTCCTCCCCCATAAACGGCATCGAAGCATTGGGCTTGTTCAAATTTCTTAAAGCCCGGAGTAGACAGCCGCAGCATGATTTCTCCCATTGTGACAATTTTCTTCCTCATCATTGTTCTCCCCGAATCGAAATTACTTTATTGACAAATTCCCGGGCAATTTTTTCAACAAAGCTGTAATCTCCATCTTTTATATTTCTTGTCAGTGCACTGCCAATTCCGATGGCAAAGGCTTTATTTTCGATCCAGGAAGAGAGATTGTCCAGACTGACTCCGCCTGATGGCATCAATTGAACATGAGGGATTGGGCCTTTTACATCTTTAATAAAAGACGGTCCGAGCAAACCTCCCGGAAAAAGCTTAACAACATCCGCGCCGTACATGAGAGCTTCCATAATTTCCGTAACAGAGCCGCATCCCGGCAAATAGGGAGTCGCATAGCGGTTGCACATCAGGGCAATTTCTTTATCAAAATGCGGGCTGACAATATAACGCGCCCCTTTCATAATCGCGATCCGGGCTGTTTCCT
>JANWJP010000019.1 GCA_025451895.1 Robertmurraya sp. | reverse complement strand
CCCCATCTTAATTGAGAAGATAGGGTTATTTTATATTATTCTGATATAATTTTTGTGGAAATCTTATATAATAAGTATAGGCTATTTCCGATTGAATAATGTTATGCAAATATCTAATCATGCGGCCATTGGCAGTTAATTTTTACGAAAAAGAGTATACTAAATCTCCTGTTTTGGGCCAATTTACCGCATATAAGCAAGTAAAAATACAAATAAGGATAGAATTATCACCAGATTGGGATAAAAATTTTATCAAAATAGGTAAAATGTGTTGATTAATAGATAATAATGTATTATCATGTATATACAAGTAAAATAAGAACAGTGAGAGGGGATATAAATGTCCATATCCACAAAGAAGAAAAGTTATAAGGAAGCGTTGTTGGAGGCGCGGGATTCTAAAATTGCCTTAGGTGCGTTTAACATATTTAATTTTACCTCCGCTAAGGCTGTTGTGAATGCAGCAGAGGAAGAAAACAGACCGGTTATCATTCAAACATCCACAAAAACCGTTAAGCAAATCGGGGTAAAAGAACTGGGAAGCATGCTGCGTTTCCTGGCAGAACAAGCAAAGGTTCCGGTATATATTCATTTGGACCATTGCAGGGACCCCGAATTGGCCAAACAATGCGTGGATGCCGGGTGGGACTCAGTTATGCTTGATGCATCTGATGAACCGTTGGAGGAAAATATCCGAATTACGAAGGAAGTTGTGGCTTATGCTTCTCCAAGAGGAGTCGCTGTGGAAGGGGAAGTGGGCGTCATTAAAGGCGTTGAAGAGGACATTGTAGCTGAGGAAGAAAAACCGGCAACATATGAAGATACGATTCGGTATATTAATGAAACGGGAATTGACGCAATAGCACCTGCCATTGGTACTGCACATGGTTTTTATAAGAAAAAACCCTCAATAAATTACGAACTGGTTGAAAAATTGGGAACGCTGAAAGATTGTCCTGTTGTCCTGCATGGCGGAACAGGATTATCGGATGAAACTTTTCGCCGTTTAATTAATCTGGGTGTGGCGAAAGTAAATGTTTCGACCGCCCTCAAACATGCTTGTATTAATACTGCCAAAGAATTCTTGGAGGCTTCCAAGCTTGAACCGTTGGAGTTGGATCAAAGAATTGAGAAAGCAATTAAAGAGACAGTTCAAGGCTATATTCGACTGTTTTCGAATTAAAAATGTAAACAGGAGGAATCTTTATGTACAAACCCAACTATTTGTGTGATATGCATTGCCACACAACGAGATCCGACGGAAATGACACACCTCTGGAATTAGTCGACCGGGCAGCGGAATTAGGAATGAAAATTATTGCAATTACTGACCACGATGTCCGTCCTCCGAAAACCGTTCAATTGCCAAACGGAGAAGAAAAGGATATTGTAGCCTACGGTTTGGAAAAGGGCGTTCATGTGATTAGAGGAACTGAAATTTCTTGTGAGACGGAAGTTGAGGATGTTCATATCACACTTTATGGATGTGACTGGGACAGCCCGGTGTTCGTTGAACTTGAAAATCAAATCAAACAAAGTAAAATTGACGGATATCGAAAATTGGTCGACGTACTCCGGGAACACGGCATGGATCTTACATGGGAAGAGGTGCTGCAAAGCGGAGAGGTTCCCCGAAAACCGGAAGAAGTGCAAAAGAAGCATATTTTCGATTTAATTGCCAGAAAGGGTTACACGAAAACTTGGTCAGAAGCCAAATTGATGGTAAGAAATAATCCTGAGTATAATGTAAAGCGCGTAAAGCCGGATCCGGTAAAGGTTATTCAAGCTGCCCATGACACAGGAGGCATTGCCATCCTTGCCCACCCGTACTTAATTGATGAGCAGGTAAAAACCGGGGACAAGGTGCTCAGCAGGGATGATTATATCGAATATCTCATTCAAAATGGGTTGGATGGTATCGAGGCATCTTATACTTATGATAAAACAACTTATAAAGGAAATTTAACAAAAGAGGAAATTTACTCGCAAGTAATAGCAAAATATGAGAATAAAGTTGATATTATCTCCGGAGGTTCAGACTATCACGCTGACGGAAAAAAAGGAGTACAAAACCCCCGTCAAATTGGTGAATGCGGAATTGACCCCGAATATTTTTACAACCATCCAAAATTAAAACAATTAATCATGTAAACGCATACATTGCTTCGACATCAATATCCGCTTTTGTAAGACGGAATGCTACTTCGAAAAAATTCGTTCTTTGCGGACATGATTCCCTGCAGGATGGTAGTCCATGAATGCCGGCTCTGTCAGGCATGTTATCATGTCCGCTTTTCTTCGTAAGGTTTTTCCGGAAACATCTGGTAACATTTAAAACAGATGCTTTGACAGGCGGGACGGCAGTTGTTTTTTTGCTGTGTGATACATATTTGCTTCATAATGGGTTTCTTTAACCGGGAGCATTCCATGTTAATTTTAGGCTGTGTTAAAGGGCAGTGTTGATTTTGATATGCTTTGTTGATTGGAGTGAAAGGCACGAAGACTCCTCCTAAAATGCTAAGGCATTTTAGTCGTGCGTGGGCGGCTTCGAGGATGCTTTTCAGTGTCCTGCGGGAACGGCGAGACAGGCGAGACCCCGCGGACACGAAGTGTCGATAAAGCTCGGTGCTTGCCTACGGAAAGTAAACCCTGTAACGGAAATCAACAATCAAATTTAACAGAGCCTAATTTTAAAAGAATGTTTCCGATTATAAATAATGACAGCACTTGGGCTTCGGTTTATTTATATATAATGCCGGGTGTTCAGACAGAAGGAGGAAATCAATATGTACAAGGGCGTTATTTTTGATTTGGACGGTACACTTCTTAATACTCTTTATGATTTATCAGACAGTGTTAACTCTGTATTGGCTTCTTACGGATATCCCCAGCATGAATATGAATCATATAAGCAGAAAATAGGAAAAGGAATGAGAAATCTGATTAAGGTCAGTCTTCCGGAAAGTGCCCGTAACGAAGAGAATATTTCCGAAGCAGTAAATAAATTCATGGAAGCTTATGCGAAAAATTATATGAATAAAACCGTTCCTTATGACAATATCACAGAAACCGTTCAGATTTTGCAAGAAAACGGGATTAAAATTGGCGTTAATACAAATAAAAAATCGGAATATGCCGTTAACTTGATGCATAAATTTTTCCCTGATATATCATTTAGCGGTATCTTTGGAGAAATACAGGGAATTCCGAAAAAACCGGACCCTGCAGGAGCTCTCAAAATTGCAGAAATTATGGAATTGAGTCCAAAAGAAATCATCTACATCGGAGATTCAGGAATTGATATACAAACCGGAAAAAATGCCGGAATGGGAACTGCAGGCGTACTCTGGGGATTCCGCGGAAAAGAAGAATTCATCGCCAACAACGCAGACTATATCATAGAAAACCCTAAACAAATACTAAACATTTTTAATTTACAATAATTGGGTTTTGGGGACAGGTTTCTTGTCCCGCAGTTGGGTTTTGGAGGCTTGGTTTCTCAACCTCACATTTTATTCCAATCCCTTGTTTAACGGTTTTCTTTTAATTTTTTAACAGAGAGAAAGAATGAGAGCATGGCAAATGAAATATTATGCCATCTTTAATGGCTCGGATGGCCATGTGGAAGATGGAAAAATTCTGCCAAAAAAATTTAATCAGATTTTGATATGATTATCATAAGGTTGACATGAAAGTATTTTTGTCTTTTTTCGTCAACCTTATTTGTTTTAAATTATTTAAAATCGGTGTCAGCTGTTTATATCCTGATTAGGGAGGCGATTCCTAAATGTATAAGTTGATAGCCATTGATATTGACGGGACTTTGTTGAATGACAGGCATGAAGTAACAGATGAAGTTCGTGAGGCAATCATTGAGGCAAAGAAGCAGGGGATAAAAATTGTCCTTTGCAGCGGAAGGGCTGTGGGGGGAGTTGTCCGGTTTTTAGAAGAATTAGAGTTAAAAGGAGAAGACAATTATATTGTTGCTCTCAACGGGGCATTAATCCAAAATGCTTCGACCAGCGAAGTCATACATAAGCAGAACTTGAGTCTGGAAGATTTGCAGAATCTGTACAAGTTAAGTCAGGAGTTTAAAACTTGTATCGTTTTCTTTGATGAGGCCGATATTTTTATCTTAAATAAAGATATTCCTAAATACATCGTTCAAGAAGCATTTCTGTCACAGGTTAACCTGTATTACCGGGACATTGAGGAAATAACGGATGACTACATTGTTTCGAATGTTTTGTTTGTTGATGAACCGGAGCGTCTTGAGCAAATCATTGCATCTATCCCGGCAGAGTTTAAAGAAAAATATGCAATGGTCAAAAGTGCTCCTTATTATTTTGAATTTCTACATCCGGAATCCAGTAAAGGGAATGCGCTGAGGATCATCGCTGAAAAACTTGGGATTCGGCGGGAAGAGATTATGTCTATCGGCGACAGCGGCAATGATCTGTCGATGATTCAATACGCGGGATGCGGAGTCGCCATGGGTAATGCTATGGAAGAACTAAAACAACACGCCGACTTCATTACCCTGTCAAACAACGAATCGGGAGTGGCCCACGCGATTCGGAAGTTTGTTCTGCTCTAAAGGGTGCCTGTCACCTGTCGAAAAATCTTGTTTCACAGGTCCGAAAATAGATCAAATATCAAACCGGCCCCGTTTGGAGGCCGGTTTGATTATTTATTATTAATAAAAGGGTGGATGGCCTGGCTCTAAGTCTATCTAATTAATGAAAAATGTAGCAAAATTCAGTTGGCTTTTTTCTAATTTAAATTCTTTTTCCTTTTTAAAGCTATTAAGATCGTAAACTATTATTTTTCTGCCGTCAGACGTAATAAATTTGTCTTCGTGGATGTATGATACAAGATTTTCAATTTCTGTAGTAAATGTGTCAATTTCCGAAGTTTTTAAATTGTATTTAGCGATTTTCTTTTCTGTTGGCTCTCTTTGAGAGTTTCCTTGTGTGACAAAAATATTGTCTTTATATAAATGAATATCATTCAAAGTTTTGAACGGAAGTACAATCTTTTCAATTTTTTTATTCTCCAAATTGATTTTTATTATTTCGTTTGAATCTCTGTCCTTTCCGTCCTGTGTTTTTACCAAGAAAAGGTCACTTTCGACAAGCTGCATATCAGTTGAATACACTATGTCATCTACTTTTATCGTTTCAATTAAAGATAAATCCTTTTTATTAATGACATTGATATTACCGTAAACATCACCCGGGTCGGAGTGTATGAAAGTAAGTAAATATAATTTATCCGTATCCTCAACCATATGTATAGCTTCCCCGTTAATCTCTGTATTTTTTACTTGTTTTCCTGTTGATAAGTCTGTTTTTGTGAGAGTACAGTGATCCAGAGGTCCCCCGGACATATATGCGAATTTTTCGTCAACAGCCCAAACAGTTGGAGCAACTTTACTTTTGTTTGATATTTCCTTTATATGAAAATCAACTTTATCCATCTCTAAGATAAAAGTATTAGACCTGTTTCCGGATAAGGGGTTGGCCATATAGATTTTATTTTTCTTAGAAACAGGCTTTTTCATGAAGGCTCCCAGAGTTATGCCTGTATACTTGGTTCTTATTTTTGACAGATATTTTCCATCTTCGTTGTATAAGTGTATATCTGCCTTATTAAATAAATCTGTATGGATCACAGCGTATTTATATTCTTCAACGTTTTTTTGTGTACCTAAGGAACATCCTTGTAAAAAAATTATTAATAATAGCAAAAGATTAATAAAGTATTTTTTTGTATTAGAGAGTTTCATTCAAATAACCCCTTGTATTATAATACATTGATAAAAATTCCAGTTTAATTTAATAGAAAAGGGTTTCGGCCCTCCTTCCTTTATTAATTTAAGTTGATGGTGGCAGCCAAGCTTTGTGTTCTGAGGTTCATTGATGTGTTATATTGATTATTCCTACACCATTATTCTATGACGTTTCCTATCTACTTTCACCGTAATTTATATTGTTGTTTTCCGTAATATTACTTGCGGTCAATCATAAATGAACCGAGGCAAATTAACTTTTTAACCTAAAGAAAGATATAAAATTGAGACATTGTACTCTTTTATCCGGCAAACCAGAATACTTGTCTCATCACAAAGATCCAATTCAAAAGAGTTTTGAATCAAAGTAGCTAAGCTGCTGTCAATGCCCTGTCGCAAACAATTCTTTGAAATATATTAAAGGAACTGCTGAACGAATTAGACTTTTGCTTTTATAAAAGTATTTAATGTAAAATTTTGTAAAAAGTAAAAAGGAGCGCTAGTCTCCTTTTTAGGTTTATTACCAGAAAAACGTAAGAAAAACCTGTTATATTTGTTTCATGAAGGTTTGTATAGATTGAGCCCGTACCTGACTGGCAAAAGCATTGCCTAATCTGCCGTAAATGGAATTCATTAAATATTACCAGAAAGTCCTGATATTAGTTAATAATCTAATCAACTAGTAATAGGGTAAAATTCTTCAAAATTAACCGGTAATATTTTAGTTCAATTTATTTAGCTGTTTTCTTTATTATCTGTATACTGCGGAGGTAATAAGCCGAACTCTCTGGCTTTTAATAACGCTTCAGTTCTTGAGGCAACCTTAAGTTTTGAAAATATTTTGGTGAGATTATATTCAACTGTTCTTTGACTCATTGACATTTCTAAGGCAATTGCTTTATTTGTTAATCCCCTTGAAATTCCCTCAAGAATTTCTTGTTCTTTATTTGATAAACTTATGTCTCCTAAACATGTTTTCCCCTTATTGGTTGTCGGCTCCGTTTTAACTCTTCTTAATTGTTTTAATAACGGCAGGGGAACCACTGCTTCTTCTCTTAATGCACATTTAATTGAAGTGATCAACTGCTCTTTTGTAGCTGTCTTATTGAGGAAACCGGCAATTCCCGCATCGATTAATAAGTTAAAATGTGAGATTAAGTCGAACCCTGTGTATATCAGGACAATGGCATCCGGATCTTCATGTAAAATAAGTTTTGTCAGTTCGATCCCGTTTATTTTGGGCATATATAAGTCAATTAAATAAACATCATATTTCCGTTCTTTCAGAAAGTCCAAGGTAATATCTTCAGGAGTAATAACATGCGCTTTCATATCTGCTTCTTGTTCAATCATGGCTTTTGTTCCTTCACCCACTGCAGGATGATCATCTACAATTAAGACATTAATCAAACTTGATTCCTCCTATTTGGATGAAAATTTGTGTTCCTTTTCCCGGAGCAGATTCAATTTCAACTGTTCCGCCAAGATTTTTTACCCGTTCTTTAATGCCGAAAATCCCCATCTTTTTAAACGAGTCATTTAATTTTTGCATATTGATGCCTTTTCCGTTATCGAAATAGGTTAAAAACAGGGATTGATCATTTTTAAACAGCGATATTTCGACTTCCGTGGCGGAAGAATGTTTGATTGCATTGTTTAACAGTTCCTGAACGATACGGTACAGAGTAATTTCAATTTCGTGATCGAGCCTTTGAATCGATGGATCCAAGTCTGATCTCAAGATAAAATCGCAGCGGAGTCTCGTTTGATCAATTAAATCCTGAATCGCTTGAATAACCCCCAATTCACTCAAAAATGGAGGCCGGAGCTGATTGCATGTTTCCCGAAGCAAATGGATGTTATCAAGAATTTTTTCCTTAAGTTGTTCCAAGTCAGGAGTAATCGTTGTATCTTTGGCTTTTTCAATTATTTTGTCGGTATCTCTCAGCAGCTGTAATTGTTCCTGTAGTATCGTGTCATGCAAGTCGATTGATAAATTCGTTCTTTCTTTCTCTGATAAAGCCAGCAATACTTTTGAAAGCCAGCAGGGATAATTGTCTTTTGCCGTTTCATTTTTCTCTTTCAGCGTTTCGATTTCTTTTGCAAGTCCAGCGATTAACCGGGTGTTTTCAAGAAGAATACTGGAAAAATGGGCCAATGTTTCCAGCCAAATTTTTTCTTGAATATTTAAAGTTCTTTCCATTACGCAAAATATGATATTTTTGTACCTTTTGTCTCCCTCAATAACTATTACGAAACCATCCGGGACTTCAACAATGGACCCGACCGGGAAATATCTCCAATCTACTTTTTCAATTTCTGCAATATAGGGTCGCAGATTTTTGCGTTTATTTTTAAGGACCCAGTCTCTTTGATTATTCAAACAAACTTCCATATTGAAAACATTTTTGACCATCAATACACTCTTTACTTCATTTATGATAATGGTCATTAAACTGCTTACTTTTGTCTCGTATTTTGTTTTTTGAAAAAAGGTATGTAAACTTGCTTCAAAATTATTTTTTTGAGAAAACAGATGACGCCTGAATTTGTAATCCAAATATTCTTTCCCATACAAGAAAAGCACTGTAAAAATAAACAGAACAAGAAATAAAGTAAAGCCTGATAAAAGTTCAAGATTAAGAATAAAACTTAATAAAAAAGAAATAAAAGCTGTAAATGGAAAAGAGAGTAAAGAATAATAGCGCAACCGGTTCATTAAATATTCAAGATCGAAAAATTTTTCCGTTAAAATTAAATATGCGAATACAATCGGAATGATCATCAGGAATACAACTGTAAACTCAGCTGATATCAGTTTCTTCTGAAAGAAAATTTTTGGAATTATATAAAATAATAAAGAAGGACTCACAGATGCAAAAAGAGTATATGAAAGTATGACTAATACATCATTTCTTTCGGAATTTTTATGTTTTATATAAAATCTGATTAGTAGATACACCACGAAGCAAATTAATAAAAGGAAAAAAAGCAATTCCGTTGTGACAATATATTTGTTGACGTTCCAGAAAGCAATACAAACAACCATCAACAGGAATACAGAAAAATTGAGTATATATAAAATGGCAAGGGTTTTTGTTTTAATAAAATCGAATTGATATCTCGACAAATAATCCTTCAAAAAATGAGAGAAAAGAATTAACGTGCTGGGAAATGTAATGGTATTTACAAGCGTTCCAATGCTCTCACCGCGTGCTGAAACCGATCCACTTAAATAACCGAGGCCTAATGACAGTAAAAAATAGATTAATATAATGACCAGGCGCTCTTCTCTCTTTTTCTGATAAAGAAAAATACTAAAAAAAATGGTTGCCATGCTAAAAAGAAAAGGCAACAGCAAGTAGAAGACATACTGTGGATCCAATTGAGTATATAAGACAGAAAAAGTGTCTTTATTTGAAATGGTGATAGATTCGGCCATTTCCACCCTGTTGAATTTTGCAACAGGAAGATGTTTTTCCGGAGATTTTCCGTTAACAAATTCAACAATATCTCCTATTTCAATTGGTTGGGAAGATGCCCAACCGTTCTCGTGAATTTTTTCTACGATCCACAGATTTTTGTCTTTTTTTACTTCGATGCCAACCAGCGGGTATTTCAGGACAATCACTGTAAAGTAGCTTGTAAGAGCAATTGCAAATATGATCATGAATAAAGTAATATTTTTAATCTTCTTCATTTTTATCCCCTTAAAAAACCGGGAAAAAATTCCCGGCTGTTAGACATTATTGCCAATAATATACTTTAGGTACGATTTGTTGTTCTAAAAATACGTCTAAAATTGCTTTTGTCTGTTCAGGGTTCACTCCAATCAGGCTTGCTGTGCCATTTTTCACCTGGCTCAAAACCTCCGGATTGTTAACTAGAAACTGAATAACATCTAACATTTGCATTTTGTGGACCTCCTTATATTAATAAAAATTTTTTAATAACTCATTGATATAACATGGTTGAAAATTAAGTTTCCTGATTTCAGCCAGCGCTTTGTTTTGATAGATTTTTTTAATTACCTCTACATATTTGACAGCGCCTGTTTCTTCAAATTTTTTTTCAACCATTGTTTGTTTTTTGATGATTTGGTTTTTATCAAGTTTCCCTTCAAAATAATCATGAATAAACGAAATCTCTTGATCTTTGAAATGGAGCAGATAAATAATTGGAAGGGAATATTTCCTGTTTAATAAGTCATTTTTTTCACTGTTCATATCAATATCTTTTAAATCATTGTTTAATTGTCCAATTAAACCAATGATTTTGGAATAAGTTTCAACTTCAGCCGGACATTCACCGGCCGCTAAAACTGCCCCTGTCAAACAAGCAAGAGCAACAAGAGAGCCGGATTTCTCCATTGTCATATCAATGTAATCTTTTTCGCTCCTGCAAATATTTAAAAGATCTTTATGCTGTCCATGGATAGAGTCAAGAGCATTTTTCATGACTATTTCGGCAATCTTGATTCGATTTTTAAAATTAGAATTTAAAATGGTTTTAAAACATAAGAAGGGCAGAGCACTTGCAGCATTTAATGCCAAATTTTTTTCCATATACCAGGGCTTTGCAGAAAAGTCCCCGTCTTCAAAATCGTCCAGAATATCGGATTGCAGGATCAGCATTTCTACAGCGCCTGCGATTTTATATATTTCCTCCGTTTCCGGACCATTGAACATTTTGTAGTGAAGGATGACTAATTCTCCAAAAGGGAATCCTTTTACAGATTGGTATTCCACATATTCAATTAATCTTTGTTTCAAATCGTATTGTGTAATTTGCTCATTGATCATCCGGTATATGGAATCTTTTATAATTATTGAATTATTTGTTTCCACTGCTTGCCTCCCTGATTGAAGCGAGTTCATTGTGCAATAAAATACCGTTAGCAGGTGAACTGAAATCTTTTTTGCCGCCATGCTTGTTTTTTGAAAAGAAGTCCAATTTTCCAAGAGGTTTTTCCGGGCACGGGCGACAAAATTCGTAATCTTTTACATTTATGCCTATTATACAACAAAATAAGAAAATTTTTTCATAATTTATACAAAAGATAATATTTTTACAATTTTCTTTCAATATTTTCTAACAATTTGATCTGTTGGCCTTGTTTTTACAGTTTTTTGCAAAAAACCTTTCCGCAAAGCAGTAAAAATCCCGCCCTGTATTTACTGCAAAATGCTTGATATATAGTTAATCGAACACCGCTCACTGTTCCGGCGGCTAAAAGTGCAGCGCCCGCGAAAGCCGAAAAATATCCAAACTTATGGTATGATTAACCTGAGGTTGACATAAAAGTCTTTTTTTACGGCTTTTTCGTCAACTGTGTCTGTTTTTATATCATGGTGACAGCGATGTAGAAAATGTCTAAGGAGGCCATCCATGAATGTATAAGTTAATAGCGATAGATATTGACGGAACATTGTTGAACGACCGGCATGAGATAACGGATGAAGTTCGAGAGGCAGTTATTGCGGCAAGGAAGCAGGGGGTAAAAATCGTCCTTTGCAGCGGAAGAGCCGTGGGAGGCATTACCCGTTTTTTAGAAGATTTAGAGTTAACGGGAGCGGATGAATATATCATTGCAATGAACGGATCCCGAATCGTGAACACATCGAATAATGAAGTCATTGACAAACAGACTTTGAGTTTGAGTGATTTAAAGAATTTGTACGCACTGAGTCAGGACCTTGATACAAGCATCGTCTTTTTTAATGACACTGATATCTGTGCCTTGAATAAGGAGATTCATAGATTCACGGTAAAAGCGGCGTATTTATCACAAGTGAAAATTTTTTACCGTGACATCGAGGAAGTGACGGATGATTACACAATATCCCAGGTGATATTTGTTGATGATCCGGAGCGTTTAGAGAAAGTGAGCACATCCCTGCCGGCTGAAATCAAAAACAAATATGTCATCGTCAGAAGCACTCCTTATTATTTAGAATTTCTTCATCCCGAAGCTACCAAAGGCAACGCGGTAAAGAAAATTGCCGAAAAGCTGGGGATTCGCCGTGATGAAGTCATGTGTATCGGCGACGGCGGCAACGACCTGTCAATGATTCAATACGCAGGCTGTGGAGTCGCTATGGGCAATGCCGTAGAAGAACTAAAACAACACGCAGATTTCATCACTCTGTCAAACAACGAATCGGGAGTGGCCAACGCCATCCGGAAGTTTGTATTGCGTTAATGGGTGCCTGTTTTGAGGTGCCTGTCACCTGTCGAAAAATCTTGTTTCACAGAAGTTTGTTTCACAGCAAAAAACCCGGCGGTGCCGGGTTTTGATTTTTCAGTAGCGGTTGAGTCCCTAGCCACCTGTCGAATTTTATTATTAGTCGTTTTTGATGAAATATGGCCCGCAATGGCTTTCGTGGGTCATGATAAATGTCCATTTGCCGCGCCAATCCATGACATAGATATCTCCATAATACATATGGTTTTCGTCGTAGGGGAGATCTCTTACGGTCAGGTTTGCGGCATTTTCGACTAAATAGGCCTCATCTGTAAATTGATAAAAAATCGTACATTTGTTTTTTTCCTGCTTCTTAAACATTTCAATGGCATCCTGTTCTTTATAGCAGTCTACTTTTACCCAACTGCACAGGTGCCAAAGAAAATTGTCTAAGTAGATCTTATCCTTCTCTTCTTGTGATAAATGACCGGCAAAATTTATTTCCCACTGCCCGCGCAAAAAGCCACCCCATTTGGGAATTTCCAGGAACTTTATTTTACTTTTTGTCAATGTTTATTTTCTCCTTTGCTGACTGTGCTACGACCCTTCCTAAATCATATAGAAATAAATTTTCTCGTTCAAATGCCGAGTTTCCCATTTGTTTATAATCTTTTGTTTTTCCGGCAGTGGGGGATAGCAGGCAGAAAGGGATTATTTTCGTTACCAGGGCAGTAGAAATATTGCCTTGCTATCCGGTTTTGTCCTCTAAAGGTGTTCATATAAACAATTTGCGATTTTTTTTCGTTTATCTTCCCCTATAGGAATTCATAAAGACATTTTGGGGTTTTTTGAGTTCATTTTGTCCTCATAAACGCTTCATGAAGACATTTTGGGGCTTTTTCGGGTTCACTTTGTCCTCTAAAACCGTTCATGAGGACACTTTGAGTGTTTTTCGAATTCATTTTGTCCACATAAACGCTTCATGAAGACATCTTGGGGCTTTTCCGGGTTCACTTTGTCCTCTAAAACCGTTCATGAAGACATTTTGAGCGTTTTTAGAGTTGATTTTGTCCTCTAAAAGCGTTCATGAGGACACTTTGAGTGTTTTTCGAATTCATTTTGTCTCATAGACGCTTCATGAGGACATTATGAACCTTTTTCTCGACCAACTTGTCCTTATAAACGCTTCATGAAGCCATTTTAAGTTCATTTCACGGTCAATTTGTCTCCTTAAACCGTTCATGAAGACATCTTCAATTTTTTTCATGGCCACTTTGTCCACATAAACATCTTTTGAGATACCTTCTTACCAAATCGGCAAAAACCTTCCTTGAGTTATCCATATCCCCGACCCCGGTTGCGGAAGCTATAATAACAAAATTCCCCTCATAAAAACAGCCAAACTCCCTCCAATGAATAAAGGAAGTTTGGCTGCCGGTCACATACATACGCATACATACACACACTCTCTCTTTCTTCCTTTGCCTCAGGTATTTCAGCTCCTTCAGAAAACGACCCCCGTCCGTATCCGCGGTTTCCCCGATCAACGCGGTCTGAATAGACGTCACCGGTCAAAAGCAGGAACCTCCTTTAAGACAACATCTTTTTCTTGCAAAAACCCGATGATTTGTTCCACGCATTCCTCAATGGAGAATAAGCCTGTGTCGATTGTTATTTCCGGATTCTCCGGAGGTTCATAGGGGGAGTCAATGCCCGTGAAATTCTTAATATCGCCGTTGCGCGCCTTTTTGTATAATCCTTTTGGATCGCGCCGTTCGCACTCAGCTATCGGGCATTTCACATATACCTCAATAAACTCCCCTTCTGCAAACAACTTTCTCACCCTGTTCCTGTCTTGCGCAAACGGGGAAATAAAGGCTGCGAGGACAATCGTTCCACTGTCGACGAATAATTTGGCGACTTCGCCGATGCGGCGGATATTCTCAGTGCGATCCCCAGCGGAAAAACCAAGATCCTTATTTAAGCCGTGCCTGATATTGTCGCCGTCAAGGACATATTCGTGAATATTTGCCCGGAACAGCCGTTGCGAAAGGGCGTTGGCAATCGTTGACTTTCCCGCGCCGGACAAACCGGTAAACCAGAGAACACAACTTCCGTGGCCGAATCTTTGCCGGCGTTCTTCTTTTGTTACTGCCGCAGCGTGCCAGGTAATGTTAGCCGCTTTCATCATTTTTCCCTCCTTAAACGTTTAATTTGGTTTTCAGTCCGTCAATGAGGATGGCGGCGACTTCTTTCCTGCTGAAGGTGGGGGGAGGGAGGACTCCGTTTCGCAGCATTTCCCTCACCTTTGTTCCGGAAAGAATGACCCGGTCTTCCTTGCCGTGAGGGCAGGTTTTTTCTGAGGCCATTCCGTCACATTTTTTGCAGAAAAAGCTGTGTTCAAAGAACATCGGTTTGATTCCCAGTTCTTCTTCCGTAAACTCGCCAAAAATGAGCTGGGCGTCATAGGTGCCATAGTAATTGCCGACTCCGGCATGGTCCCTTCCGACAATAAAATGGGTGCAGCCGAAGTTTTTCCGGGCAATCGCATGGAAAACCGCTTCCCTCGGGCCAGCATAGCGCATGGCTGCCGGATAAACACCGAGATGAACCCTCTCGCGGGGATAATAGTTCTTAAGGAGGGTCCGGTAGCTTTTCAGACGGACATCGGCGGGAATGTCATCGGCTTTTGTTTCTCCCACAAGGGGATGGACGAACAGACCGTCCACGGTTTCCAGGGCAGCTTTTTGAATGTATTCATGGGCCCGGTGAATCGGGTTTCTCGTCTGGAAGCCGACAATCGTTTTCCAGCCTTTGCTTTGAAAGATCGCCCGGGTTTCTTTCGGCTCAAACCAAACATCTCTGAAAATGCCCCTGTCTTGCTTTTTAACAAGAGTGATGTCACCGGCCACATAGACAGGTCCTCTTTTAAAGAGTCTGGCCACGCCCGGATGGGCAAGTTCGTTCGTTTTATAAACCCGGACTGCTTCCTGCTCAAGATCGGGCCGGTACCATTCCGATACTTCGATAACACCGTACACGTCGTTTTCGCAGGTCAGTTTATAAACTCCGCCTTCCCGCAAGAAGTTTGCCGTTTCTTCGCTGACGGGAAGGGTGATTGGAATCGGCCACACCGTTCCGTCCGTGAGACGCATCGAGTCAAGCACTGTTTCGTAGTCTTTTTTGCCAAGAAAGCCTGTTAACGGGCTTAACACGCCGGTGCCAATCAGTTCTAAATCGCTGAGAGCAATCCGGTCGATAGAAATTTCACCTTTTACGGATGCAATGTCGTACCCCGGCTCGTATCTTTCGATTAACGAACCTCCGTGAGGTGCCGGTAAGAATGACAATTTGATCAATCCTTTCTGTTTCGCCAAGTAACAGGCGTTTTTTTTTTGCTCTGTTAAATTTGGTCGTTGATTTCCAGGCACTTCGCTTTCCACGGGCGAGCGCCGAGCCTCCTCGACACTTCATGTCTGCGGGGTCTCGCCTGTCTCGCTGTTCCTGCAGGACACTGAAAAGCATCCTCGAATCCGCCCACGCACGACTAAAATGCCTTAGCATTTTAGGAGGAGTCTTCGTGCCTTTCGCTCCAATCAAAATCAAAATCAACATTGCTCTTTAACACAGCCTTTTTTTTATAAAAAAATTGCCAATGTCCCTTTGTCATGTGCTCCGGCCGGAATCAGCCTGTAAAGCATCGGCTGTCTCCGCCGGTTTCCCCCGCTTGAGGGAAGCAGGCATAAGCAGTTTTTTCATTAAAAGGGTGCAGGGATTGACGCCAACGTGAATAATTTTTGTCTTTAGTAATCTATTCGAGTTCTGCTTGTTTGGGTGATTGTTCACTTCGCCGTATCGGGTGCCGGGGCTTTTAACTGTCGGGGTATGCAGAAGGAGTTTAATGGAGGTGAGCAAGGGAGCGTTGATTTCAATTTCCGCCGTGGTGTCTGTACGTTCCAGACAATTTTTCAGGCTTCAATTGGTGCTCGTGAAAGATTTTTCGTGCATCCTGCATTTTTTCTAAAATTTGTCACATATTGTAATAGGATTCTTTGACAGGTTATAGAATATAGTTTAAGAACCCCAAATTCATGCCTGCCAAACCTTGTCCTCAAAACTGTGAGAACT